>JAOUMF010000081.1 GCA_029881615.1 Alphaproteobacteria bacterium
ATTGGGATTGTCACGCTCTTCGTCACGGCTGATGAGCGCCGCCAATGTCGCAATATCGACCGCACCATCGGCCAGCGGATCAAGCGAGGCCCGCACCGAGGTCGGATCTATGGTGGGCAGATCGCCCTGCAGATTGATGACCGCATCGTAGCGGGCATCCGGGTCGGCTTGTTCCAGGGCGCGATGGATTCGGTCCGACCCGGAGGGCAGATCCGGATCGGTCAATATGGCCTTGCCACCGGCGTCTTGCACGGCGTTGGCCACTTTTTTCTCGGCAGCGGCCACGATCACCGGGCCGATATCGGCCTCCATCGCGCGACGCCAGACATGGACGATCATTGGCTCGCCGTGAATATCGGCCAGCGGCTTGTCGGGCAATCTGGTGGCGGCGAGTCGGGCCGGGATGATCAGGACGGGATTTTTGGGGAGACTCATGAATTTTTTCCGGAGTGTTGGCTGTGACGAATCTTCGCTTTATTGTGGACCGTTATTGATTTCCGGCGCGGCAGAGAATATACCGCGCGGGCTATCGGGAGAAGGTGAAACAGGAAACACTGATCATGATGAAGAATCCAGCCTTTATAACTTACGTCGGCCTCAGCCTCTTATTGGGCATTTGGGTCGTCCTGTTCGCCCATTATGGGAGCGAGTTCCTGTATCACACCGACGAAATCGAGAAACCGGCTTATCCGTTGATCGTGGTGGAGGAAGCCGCGCCGGAAGAGCAACCCGTCGAGACCGCCGCCACCGAGCCGGAGGCTCCGGCGGACGGCGGCGAGGGCGTTGCGGCGCTGCTGGCGGCCGCGGATGCCGATGCAGGCGCGAAGGTTTCAAAGAAATGCGCTTCCTGTCACAGTTTCGACAAGGGCGGCCCCAACAAGGTGGGCCCGAACCTGTGGGATATCGTCGGCAGGCCCATCGCCGGCGGCGAGGGATATAAATATTCCGACGCGCTGTCCGGATTGGGTGGCGAGTGGTCCTATGACAAACTGGATGGCTTCCTGGCCAAGCCGAAGGATTTCGCGGCGGGTACCAAGATGAGCTTCGCGGGCCTGAAGAGCGCCGAAGACCGGGCCAACCTGATCGCCTTCCTGCGGGGCTTTAGCGACAGTCCGAAACCACTGCCCTGACTATGGAAGCGCCGCGGCGCGATACGGAAAAATACATGACCGAGAAATGCTCCGACGCGTTCGTCGATCTCGGCGGACAATTGGCCGATGCCGCCCGCGAGGTGGTGATGCGCTATTTCCGTCAGCCGCTGGGCATTATCGACAAGGCGGATGAAAGTCCGGTCACGATCGCCGACCGCGAAGCCGAGACCAGGATGCGCGAGATTATCGCGCAGGCCTTCCCCGATCATGGCGTGGTGGGCGAAGAGCACGGGTCCGAACGGGTTGACGCGGAATATGTGTGGGTGCTGGATCCCGTGGATGGCACCAAGGCGTTCCTCAGTGGCGTGCCGCTGTTCGGTACGTTGATTGCGCTGACCCGCCGGGGAAAACCGATATTGGGCATCATCGACCAGCCGATGACCCGCGAGCGCTGGATCGGTGCGGCCGGCCGCCCGACAACATTGAACGGTGCGACGGTATCCGCCGCGCCGCGTGGGGCTTTGTCCGACGCTGTGCTGTGGTCGACATCGCCGCATATGTTCGACAGCGTCGAGGCCGAACGCACAGGATATTCCCGCCTGCGCGAGTCCGTGAAGTTCGTGCATTACGGCGGTGAATGCTATCAGTACGCCATGCTGGCCTCGGGTCAGATCGATCTGGTCGTCGAGGCCGATATGGCCGTTTACGATTACTGTGCCCATGTAGCGATTATCGAGGGCGCCGGCGGCGTTATCACCGATTGGAATGGCAGGCCGCTGGACCTGGAGTCGGGTGACAAGGTTCTGGCGGCCGCCAGTCCGGAATTGCATGATGCGGCTCGGCGAGCTCTCGTGGGATGACAGGGGGCGAGTGACGATTGCCCGATAACGCAATAACAGGCATGATACAGATGATTTGTGCCGTCAGACGGTTCCCGGGGGATAACGGATGATCGACGAGAGCCAAGAGAGACAACGCTCAGCAGTTGAGGCCAACCGCACCTTCCTTGTCGTCGTGGACGATTCCGAGGAAATGCAGGTCGCTCTTCATTTTGCTTCGCGCCGCGCCATGCGTACCGGTGGGCGTGTTGCACTGCTTTATGTTCAACAGCCGGCGGAATTCCAGCACTGGATGGCGGTGGGCGACCTGATGCGCGAGGAAGCGCGTGAGGAAGCCGAGGGCCTGATGCAGAAATTGTCGGCGGAAGTAAAGGAATGGTCGGGCAATTACCCGGTCGTCCATATGCGCGAAGGCGATGTCGGCGAGGAGCTGGAGAAGCTGCTGGGCGAGGAGGAATCGATATCCGTCCTTGTTCTGGCCGCCAGCACCGACACCTCGGGGCCAGGTCCGTTGATCAGCTATCTGGTGGGAAAGGGTTCCGCCAGACTGCGTGTGCCGGTCACCATCGTGCCTGGTTCGTTGAGCGATGCGGAGATTATTGCCATTACCTGACGTGCAATTTTTTCGACGCCTTTGAATAGGGACAATGCGTGAAGGGTTGATTTCCAGCCCGACAGGAACAATCTTCACCATCCAGACAAACAAGTTTATTCCGGCAGGAGAACCGCCAGATGTTTATTCAGACCGAGCAGACGCCAAATCCGGCCACGTTGAAATTCATACCGGGGCAGGCCGTGCTTGCGGACGATACGGCGGATTTCCGTTCAGCCGCCGACGCCGCGGGTAAATCGCCGCTGGCCGAGCGGTTGTTCCGCATCGACGAAGTGTCGGGCGTATTTCTTGGCGCCGATTTTATTTCAGTTACCAAGAACGACGCGGCCGAATGGCCTCTGCTGAAGCCCGCGATCCTGGGTGTGATCATGGAGCATTTCACAGCCGGCCACGCGGTGATGGCCGAGGGTGAAACCGGTGCGTCGGAAGAAGACTTCAATGAGGAAGACGCGGACGTGGTATCCCAGATCAAGGAACTTCTGGAGACCCGCGTTCGTCCGGTCGTTGCACAGGATGGTGGCGATATCGTTTTCCATGGGTTCCAGCAGGGTGTCGTCCTGCTGCATATGCGCGGCGCTTGCGGCAGTTGCCCCAGCGCGACCATGACCTTGAAAAACGGAATCGAAAATATGTTGCGGCACTACGTTCCGGAAGTCACGGAAGTTCGTGCCGTATAGCACATATTGAAGTGCGGCGCCGGCAATCGGCCGGCCCGGGGGGAGAAGACGTTTGGCGAAAGCGGCGCCATATCTGACGGCATTGCGCGGGATGGCGGACAATATCTGGTTCGGCCTGGCGGTTGGACTTTCCGGCGCGGTGCTAATGGTTGTCGTCGAGACGGCGACTGGCCCGGCTGCTGCCGTTCAGGTAGTGCGATACGAGCCACCGTCACGGCCCGCTCATACGGCGATCGCCGCCAGTCCGGATCTGGCCTTCATGGTGACGCCGACGGTCGGCGAACTGGAAAAGGCTTTCCGGGAATCCGGCTATAACCTCGACCTTGTACGCAAATTCAACAAGCCGGTACCTCGACTGCGCTTGGCGACGCTGCCAGAAGGATTGGCGGAAATGCGTAGCGCGCAGCGGCGGAAAGTTGTCTTTCTGACGCTGATGCTGCCCATGGTCCTTGAAGCGAACGTCCACATAGCGGTGGAACGCAAACGCCTGCTCTTTGTGGCTGCCATGGTGCGATCCGGCAGGGCACTGCCTCCCGACATCAAGTCATGGCTGGATCGGTTGGCCAGCCGGTACAAGACCAAACCTGATCGTCTGGATATTCTGATCAAGCGGGTCGATGTTATCCCGACATCGCTGGCGCTGGCCCAGGCGGCCATTGAAAGCGGTTGGGGCACGTCGCGATTCGCGACCCAGGGGAATGCGATTTTTGGACAATGGACGACGGCCGGCGGCAGGGGCATGGTCCCCGCTGGGCGTGAGGAAGGCCTGACGCACAAGATACGGACTTTCGATCGGCTTTCCGAATCGGTTACAGCCTATATCCTGAATCTCAACACCCACCGGGCATACCGGGGGCTTCGCGCGCTACGCCAGGAGGCGAGAAATAAAGGGGCGCGGCCCGATGGCATGCGATTGGCAGCGGGATTGGAGCCTTACTCAGAAAAAGGTGAGGAATATATAAATCTGCTGCGTGGTATTATCCGGGTTAATCGGCTGTTGCCATTCGACGGCGCTATCCTGAGCGACGAAATGATCGGCTTCGAATCAGGAGCTTGAGGTCGACGGCGCGCAACTCGCCTTATCTTGCCGAATAATACTGCATGCCCCACCAGCGGTATCGCTTGCCGCCTGTCGGGATCGTGCAGTTGACGCGCCAGGGGCCGGGCGGAAACGCCTGTTCGAAACGCAGTTCATAGCGCCCCTCGCCCAGTGTGAATGGTGATATTTCAACAAAATCCTCATTCGGGGATGAATGGAAGCAGTGCAGTTTCCGCACGCGGCCCAAGGATTCATCCACCGTAAAGGCAATGGTCGGCGGCCCGTCCTGCACGAGATAGGGGTCCGCCGGAGTTACATCGCGCAACGGCAGACCCAGCGTATCGATGCGCTTGGCAAATTCCGACTTGATCCCGTATTTGCCGTTAATGGAAAAACGCGGCAGCATGAAGCGGTCGAGCAACGTGTTGACGGTTCCCGAATGCTGACCGAAGGCGGCGGTAAACCCGTTTGAAATCACGATGTCGCGCGCGGCGAGCGTCATTTCTCCGTGCGGATAGGAAAAAAGAATCGGCCGTTCGCCCAGCTCTTCTTCGATCCGGCGGATCGAATGCGCGATGTCGGCATAAATCTCATCCGGTGACTGGCCGGCCATGTGAAGATGCGCGGCGCCATGGGCGCCAATGGCTACGCCGGCGGCCTTCAGTTCACGAATCTGATCCCAGGTCATGAAGCCGGGGCCACCATCGTCGATAGAGTCGGTCGATACGAACAAAGTGAAAGGCAGGCCCGCCTTTTTCAGTCGAGGCCAAGCCACTTCATAGGCCGAACGGTATGCATCGTCGATGCTGATCGCGACCGACCGGTTGGGCAACGCCGTGCCGCCGAACAGGGCGGCCATGGCTTCGTCCAGACGGACAACGTTGTATCGTCCACCGGCAAGTGTTCCGATCTGTGAGTCAAACTGTTCGGCTGGCACACTGGTGTCGGGATAGCGATCGTCATTAAATCGTTGATAATTAAGTATTACAGCCGATTGTCCCGCACCTGCCTGCGCCATGGCCGGTCGCGCAGCAATTCCGGTATGCAAAACAATCGACAGAAGGCAGGTAAAAATAAACCATCGGGAATTTTTCAAGATGTTCACCCAAACTTCGCTGTTTATCCGGCGCTGTAATATTGCATGCCCCACCATCGGAATCGTTTGCCGCCGGTCGGCATGGTACAGTTGATGCGCCAGATGCCCTTCGGCCCGGGACTATCCAGGGCGGCTTCATAGCGTCGGTCGCCGACTTCTTTCAGATCAAGCTGTCCCTGGCTGGAATGGAAACAGTTGAAGCCCCGTATGCGGCCCGCGGCAGAGTCTATCTTGAAGGTGAATGTCGTAGGCGCGGCGCCCGAAAGCATCGGGGATGACGGCTCTACATCGGTCAGTGGCAAGGCAAGGGTGTTCACGCGCATGATGAATTCAGCCTTCTTGGCATAGGTTCCCACCATCGGGAAGCGCGGCATCATCATCCTGTCGACCAGAGAGCTCACCGAGCCCGAATGATAGCCAAAGGCAGCCTTGAAACCCAGTTGGATCAACATTTCGCTGGCGGCGCTGCTCATTTCGCCCCGGGGCCATGCAAATAAAGTCGGTCGAGCGCCCAATTCACGCTGGAAACTTTCAAGGGAGCGCTCGGCATCGGCGCGCAGTTCTTCGACTGTTGCTTCCGATACCGGCAAAAATGCGGCCGTATGAGCAGCGATCGTGACGCCGCCATCCCTGAGTTCTCGAATTTCGTCCCACGTCATGTAGGCCGGCCTGCGCAGATCGGCCTGATCGGTCGCAACAAACAGCGTGAAGGGCAGCCCTGCTTTTTTGAGGCGTGGCCAAGCCTTTTCATATACCGAGCGGAAGGTGTCGTCGATGGTGATCGCCACAGTGCGGTTCGCCAGTTTCTCGCCCTTGTCGATTGCGGCGAGGATATCGGGCAGCGCCATCACGTTGTATTTGCCGCTGGTAAGCTCCGTTATGTGGGCTTCAAATTCGGACAGCTTCACGCTATTGGCTGGCCGGTCATCTTCGCCGAATCGCTGGTACACCAGGACGACTGCCGATTCCGCGGCGCCGGTCTGTGCGAGGGCCTCTTTCGGTGAGAGGGCCGAGGCAGCCAGAAAGCCAGCCAGAATGGTCGCGGTGGCGTAAAGCCCCTGAAACGGGCGACGGCAAAGGATGTTTCGGCGCATGGCGATCATGTTTCTCGACAGTTTCATGGGATATGAGGTGGCAATCATACTGACCAATGATTGACAGAATGTTTCCGTCGCCGGTCAGCAGCCGGTCAGCCGGGCCTGTAATATTGCATGCCGAACCAGCGCCAACGGCCCTTGCCTGCGGGTTTCGTACAGTTCAGGCGGGTGCGGCCGACCTTAAAGGGTTCAGGAAATCGTATTTCCACTCGGTGAGTTCCCAGAATATCCAGGTTGGACCTGCCGAATTGCGAATGATAGCAGGCCAGCCCATTCAGCGATCTTATGGATGAATCAACGGTAAAGCCGACCAAGGGAGGATTCTGATCCTGTATGAAGCTGTCGGCGGGTAAAACATCGGTGACCGGCAATGGCAATGCATTGACGCGCAGGATGAAATCCTCCAACTCGCTATATTTCTCGTTGAGGGCAAAACGGGGCATGTACATGGGGTCTCCCCCGCCATGGACGACGCCGGAATGCTGGCCGAACGCGGTCTTGAACCCGAATTCCCTGATGGTTTCCTGTGTGGCGAAGCTTGCCTCGCCATAGGGATATGCGAACAGCGTGGGCCGTTCCCCCAATTCTTCCTCGAAACGTTTCAGCGATCGCTGCATTTCCGTCTTGCCAACTGTCGCCGACGAGTCCGCCATATGCAGGTGGCTTGCGGTATGGGCGCCGATTTCGACGCCGGCGGCGCGCATCTCGCGAATCTGGTCCCAGCTGACCATCCCGCCATAGCCCTTGTCGACCGCATCGGTTGCGACGAACAATGTAAACGGCAGCCCGGCGGCTTTCAGACGTGGCCACGCCTCGGTGTAGACCGACAGATAGGCGTCGTCGATCGTGATGCCGACGGTTCGGTCGGGCAGTTCCTTTCCCGATTGCAGCGCGGCGACAATTTCGCTTGCCGGCAGGACCGTATAGGGTCCCTTTGTCAGCTCCTTGATATGGGTCTCGAACTGCTCGATCCGTACGTTGGTGGCGGGATAGGTGTCTTCACCGAACCGGTGGTACATCAGAAACACGGCGGAATCGGCTGCCGCCGCGACGGCCGGCGTTAGCTGTATCGCGGCCGCAATCAAAAATGCCAGGGAAGGTCGCAATAATCTCTCCTTGGGGTGCCCACAGACCGATCCGCCCTCC
>JAOUMF010000082.1 GCA_029881615.1 Alphaproteobacteria bacterium
GATCACGAAAGGCAGGGGTATCGGCCGGTCGCTGACCCCAACCGACACCGGCACGCCATGATGCTTGATAAGCAGACCGACCTGTTCGCGGTAATAGTCGGCGAACAGATCGGGGCGCGTAAGCGTTGTTCCGTAAGCGCCAGGGTAGGACAGGGTGCCATAGGACGGCCGGGCGTCGAACTGCATCTGCGCCGCGCCGGCCTTGGCCATGACATAGGGGTAATAGGCGGGTTCGGCCGGCGATTCGTGATCGCCGCCGACAAACGCGTCAAAGCGCTCACGCACGCGCCGGGTGCCGGTATTGTAAATATCGGCGATCCGCCCCACGGCCTCGTCCGGATCGTCAAATTGCTTCAGGCTATGCACGCCCGCCGGCACTCTGTCGGTCATTCACCGCTCCCTTGAAATTACGCGGCTACAATGACGCAGCAAGCGCGCCGATTCAATCGTTTAGGATTAGTCTTGCTCTATTCCCAGCAAGCCATGCGCGAAATCGCGGGCGGTGAAGGGGCGCATGTCCTCGGCCTTCTCGCCGACACCGATCGCATGGACCGGCAAACCGAAACGGTCGGCCAGCGCCACCAGCACGCCGCCGCGCGCGGTGCCGTCCAGCTTGGTGACGATCAGGCCGGTTACGTCGACCAGGTCCCGGAAAGTCTGAACCTGGGCCAGCGCGTTCTGGCCGGTGGTGGCGTCGAGCACCAGCACGCAGTCATGGGGGGCGGTGGCGTCCTGCTTGCGAATCACACGGATAATCTTTTCCAGCTCGGCCATCAGGTCGGTCTTGTTATGCAGCCGCCCAGCGGTATCGATCAGCAGCACGTCCATGTCCTGCGCGCGCGCCTTTTCCAGCGCCTCATAGGCCAGTCCGGCGGCATCCGCGCCCGGCTTGCCGGCGATTACCGGACAGTCGGTACGCTCGCCCCAGATTTGCAGCTGTTCTACCGCGGCGGCGCGAAAGGTATCGCCGGCCGCCAGCATCACCGACTTGCCCTGATCCCGAAACTGGCGGGCCAGCTTGCCGATGGTGGTGGTCTTGCCGCTGCCATTGACGCCGACAACCAGCACCACATGGGGCCGCCGGGCCGGATCGATCTCCAGCGGTCGCGCGATAGGGTCCAGTAGCGCCGTTATGTCCGCCGCCAGCGCATCGCGCAGATCTTCACCCGATACCGTCTTGTCAAACCCCCGCCTGGTCAGGCCCGAGGCCAGTTTGGCCGCGGGCACGGGGCCCAGGTCGGCGGTAATCAACAATTCCTCGATCTCGTCGATCAGCGCATCGTTCAGCTCGCGGCCCGCCAGCGCCGACAGGCCCGAGGCAATCTTTCCCGACGATTTCGCCAGCCCCGCCTTCAGTCGCGCGAACCAGCCCGTATTCTGTTCCTTGTTTTCGCTCATGCAGCCCTTCTTACAGGTTCGCCGACCAGTTTCATACCATCCCGCCGCGCGATCCGGGCACGAACCAGGGCCCCTTCGGGCGCCGGCCCGGTCAATTGTACCGGGGCGAAATGTTCGCTGTAGCCGCTGTCGTCGCGCTCTACCAGCACCATGGCTTCGGCGCCGGTCTGCCTGTCCAGGAAACGTTTGGCCGCCATGTCGCCAACCGCGCGCAATTGCGCCGCACGTTCCTTGCGAAGCGCCACGGGAAGCTGTGGCATGCGCGCCGCCGGCGTCCCTTCGCGCGGCGAATAGGGAAAGACATGCAGCCAGGAAAGGTCGCATTCCTCGATCAGGTCCAGGCTGCGCCGAAACATTTCATCGGTTTCGGTCGGAAAGCCGGCAATCAGGTCGGCGCCGAATGCGATGCCGGGGCGCAGTTCGCGGGCGCGGCGGCAAAACTCTATGGCGTCGTCGCGGCTGTGCCGGCGCTTCATGCGCTTCAAAATCATGTCGTCGCCGGCCTGCAGCGACAAATGCAGATGGGGCATCAGCCGCTCTTCCTCGGCGATCAGGCGCATCAGGTCCTCATCGTCGGCCACCTCGACGCAATCGACCGAGGTCAGGCGCAGGCGCGGCAATTCGGGAACCAGCGCCAGCAGGCGGCGCGCCATCTGGCCCAGTCGCGGGCGGCCCGGCAGGTCGGCGCCGTAGCCGGTGATGTCGACACCGGTCAGCACGACCTCGCGGTGGCCGGCCTCCACCAGCCGGTGGACCTGATCGACAATCGTGCCGATGGGGGCGGAGCGGTTATTTCCCCGCCCGAAGGGAATGATGCAGAACGTACAACGGTGATCGCAACCTTGCTGGATTTGCACGAAGGCACGGGCGCGGCCGTCGAACCCTTCCACCAGGTGCGTCGCGGTCTCGCGCACCGTCATTATGTCGGCAACCGCCACGGCGGCGTTCGCGCCCGGCAGGAAACTTTCGGCGCGCAGCTTTTCCTCATTGCCAAGCACCCGGTCGACCTCGGGCATGGCGGCATAGCGGGCCGGATCGATTTGCGCCGCGCAGCCGGTGACGATGATCGGCGCATCGGGATTTTCGCGCCGCGCCCGGCGGATCGCCTGACGGGCCTGGCGTTCGGCCTCGGCGGTCACCGCGCAGGTATTGACGATCACCACATCGTCCAAACCGGCCGCCCGGGCATGGTCGCGCATTACCTCCGACTCAAAGGCATTGAGGCGGCAGCCAAAGGTGAGAATGCGTGGCTCGCTACTCATGCAGCGGTGTAATCTTCGAGAAAACCGGTAAAGCTGGTGGCGACCGCGCCAGTCAGCAACACATGGCCATCCTCGCGCCATTCCGCGGTCAGCGAGCCACCATCCATGATCAATTCCACCTTGCGGTCCGTCAGGCCCCTACGCACGGCCGCAACAGCCGTGGCACAGGCGCCGGACCCGCAGGCCAGGGTAATGCCGGCCCCACGCTCCCACACACGCAGCCTGATTCGGCCACGATCGATAACCGTCGCGACCTCGACGTTCGTACGCTCGGGAAACAGCGGGTGGTGTTCGATTTGCGGCCCAAAGGCCGCCAGTTCGATATCTTCGGCATCCTCGACAAAGAAAACACCATGCGGATTGCCCATATTCACGGCAACGGGATCAGCCAGCGGGCCCAACGCGATATCAAGGTGAAGCGTGTCGCTTTCCTCGGCCAGCGGAATATCACGCCACTCCAGACGTGGCGGCCCCATATCAACGGTAAATTCGCCACCCGCCGCCGGAGTGGCCTCGAGCCGCCCGGCGAGGGTTTCCATTACCAGCCGGTCGGCGCCCGATTCCGCGATCAACATGGAGGCCACGCAGCGCGTGCCGTTACCGCAGGCCCCGGATTCGCTGCCGTCGGAATTCAGGAACCGCAAGCGCACATCGGCGCCGTTCATATCGGTGGGCTCTATCAATATAAGCTGGTCGCATCCCACCCCCCGGCGGCGGTCGGCGATCGCGCGCGCGGCGTCGGCATCCGGGGCAATGGCCCCGCCACGCAGATCAAGAACCACGAAATCGTTTCCGAGTCCGTGCATCTTGGTAAATGGAATCATCCGGTCGACCCTCCGACAGCTCCCGCCTTATATGGCGATGGTCGCCGCCAAGTCTACCGGATTTAACGCTTTTCGGGTTTGACTGCGCCGGAGCGCCCCCAAGCGGGCAAACTACGCCCTATGATTCCTCGTCGTCAGCAATCGAACGCACGAGGCGAAGAAACTTGCGTCGCACCTCCCTGGGAACCAGATGATAAGCCGCCAACAACGCCTTGATTTCGTGCTGATTCATCACTCCGGCCGCGGATTCCGCTAGCGGCTCATCGCCCGCCGTTTCACCGTCCATGCCCTCGAAAAACCACGCGGCGGGCACGCCAAGCGCCTGCGCGATTTCGTGCAGGCGCCCCGCGCTTACACGATTCATGGCCGTCTCGTACTTGTTAACCTGCTTCAGGCCGACGCCAATTATTTCGCCAAGGGCGCGGCGACTAAGGCCCATTTCGCGCCGGCGTTGCCAGATTTTGCGTCCGACATGGATGTCCACCGGGTCGGGAAGAAGCTCTATCAGATCGCTCATATCAATCTACCACTGCAATCGGAAGGTCAGGCATCATATAACCATTTTTGTACCCTGTATACAACAAAGGAGGCTTTTTACGCCTTTAGTAGGCTGTCGGATATGTGTTCGCCGAACGCGACCGTGCGGTTGCTCTTGACTTCGGCCGCCGTCAGCGTTAGAAGCCCGCAGCCTGTTCCTGAAGGAAATTGTGCATTTGGTCCCGAGGGGCCCCGCCGGTCCGCGAGTTTCGCGCACTGGCGCGTTTTACGTTGGAGAGATGACTGGTCTATGTTTGACACGCTGACAGAGCGTCTGGGCGATATTTTCGAGCGGCTGCGCAAACGCGGCGCGCTGAGCGAAGCCGATGTCTCGGCGGCGCTGCGCGAGGTGCGTGTCGCCCTGCTGGAAGCCGACGTAGCCCTGCCTGTCGTCAAGAAACTGGTCGAGGACGTCACCGAAAAGGCCGCGGGCACGGAAATCCTGCGCTCGGTCACGCCGGGC
The DNA here is from genome assembly GCA_029881615.1 of Alphaproteobacteria bacterium. Classification (GTDB taxonomy): domain Bacteria; phylum Pseudomonadota; class Alphaproteobacteria; order UBA8366; family JADFVY01; genus JADFVY01. The sequence continues at coordinate 4,485 of JAOUMF010000082.1, forward strand.
CAGATGGTCATCAAGCTGGTCCATGATCATCTTGTCGAAATGCTGGGTGGCGAGGCCATCGGGCTGAACCTGGCGGCGGCGCCGCCGATGGCGATCATGATGGTCGGCCTGCAGGGGTCGGGTAAAACCACCACAACCGCAAAAATCAGCAAGCGACTTCAGGAAAAAGAAAAGAAGAAAGTGCTGATGGCGTCGCTCGATGTGGCACGCCCCGCGGCGCAAGAGCAGCTGAAAACACTGGGCGAGCAGGCCGGCGTGGCCACTTTGCCGATCGTCGCCGGCCAACAGCCGGTCGATATCGCCACGCGCGCCATGCAGGCTGCCAGGCTGGGCGGATTCGACGTGGTCATGCTGGACACCGCCGGCCGGCTGCATGTCGACGAACAGCTGATGAACGAGATTTCGGCGGTACACAACAATACCGGCCCGGTCGAGACGCTGCTTGTCGCCGACGCCATGACCGGCCAGGACGCGGTAAATGTCGCCGAGGGATTTCACAAACGCGTTAATCTGACCGGCATCGTGCTGACCCGCGTCGATGGCGATGCGCGCGGCGGCGCCGCCCTGTCAATGCGCGCGGTCACCGGCCAGCCGATCAAGCTGATCGGCGTTGGCGAGGGGCTGGATGCGCTCGAGGAATTTCATCCCGACCGTATAGCCGGGCGAATTCTCGGGCAGGGCGATATCGTCAGTCTGGTCGAAAAGGCCGCTGAAAACATCGAGCAGGAAGAAGCCGAAAGGCTTGCCCGCAAGATGCAGAAGGGCACCCTGGATCTCGACGATATGGCCGCGCAGTTACGCCAGATGCGCAAGATGGGCGGCCTGTCCGGCCTGATGGCGCTGTTACCGGGCGTCAGCAAGGTCCAGCAGCAAATGGCCGAAGCCAAACTGGATCCCAAGCTGATTATTCGTCAGGAGGCTGTCATCTCGTCGATGACGCCGAAAGAACGCAAGAACCCGAAGATCATCCAGGCGTCGCGCAAGCGGCGCATCGCGGCCGGTTCCGGCACTTCAGTATCCGACGTCAACAAGTTGCTGAAACAGCATTTGATGATGGCCAAGATGATGAAGAAAGTCGGGAAGATGGGAAAAAAGGGCCTGATGCGGCATGGGCTGCCAGGCATGCCCGGAGGCGGATTTAACCAGTAACCGAGAAAAACACCTAACCCGTTATTTCGATAGACCAAATCAACATTCAAACCCAGAGACTGAAGGACAGATAGAATATGTCGCTCAGAATTCGCCTAGCCAGAGGTGGCGCCAAGAAACGCCCCTATTATCGCATCGTCGTTACCGATTCGCGGATGCCCCGTGACGGCCGTTTCATCGAACGTGTCGGCTCGTACAATCCGATGCTGCCGAAGGATCATGCGGATCGCATCGTCCTGAACGGTGACCGCATCAAGCATTGGCTGTCGGTCGGCGCGCAGCCGTCTGACCGTGTTGCCCGCTTCCTGGGCGCTGCGGAAATCGCGGCCGTGCCGGTAATTTCGGAACAGACCAAGAAGAACCTGCCGAAAGCCAAGGCGCAGGAGCGCCTGCGCGAGGCCGAGGAAAAGGCTGCCGAAGCTGCGGAAGCCGCGGCCGCTCCGGTCGAGGAAGCCGTTGCTGAAGAAGCGCCGGCCGAAGAGGCTGCCGCTGAGGAAGCGCCGGCTGAAGAGGCTGCCGCTGAGGAAGCGCCGGCTGAAGAAGCCGCCCCGGAAGAGGCTCCCGCCGAGGAAGCCCCGGCCGAGGAAGAGTCCAAGGCCTAGGAAGGAATTGGCGTGTCGGCAGTGGCGGTCAATATGGTTGAAGACAGACTTTGTGTAGCTGTTATCGCGGGCGCCCATGGCGTGCGCGGTGACGTGCGCATAAAAAGCTTCACCGCGGATCCGGAGGGCCTCGCGGCCTACGGGCCGTTGACCGACAAAGCCGGCACACGCGAATTCCGTATCAAGGTCCATGGGCTGGCCCGCGGTCTGCTGCGCGCCCATATCAAGGGCGTGGACGACCGCAATGCCGCCGAGGCGCTGGCCGGGGTCGAGCTTTATATAAAGCGCGATCTGCTGCCGGAACCAGAGGAAGACGAGTTCTATCATTCGGACTTGATCGGCCTGAAGGCGGTGCTTGAAGACAGCTCGAACTACGGCGTCGTACGCGCCATGCATGATTTCGGCGCCGGAGACGTCATCGAGATCACGCTGGCGGCGGGCGGAACCGTGGTCCTGCCGTTCACCAGGGCGGTTGTCCCGTCGGTGGATTTAAAGGCCGGTATTGTCGTTATCGCTCCGCCGGAAGAGGTGGAAGCGAGGGCGCCGAAAGAGAGCGATTCATGAGCATGACGGCAACGACCTGGACCGCGCGAGTACTGACCATCTTCCCGGAAATGTTTCCCGGGATGCTGGGCCAGTCGATTGCCGGCAAGGCACTGGAACAAGGGCTGTGGGCGCTTGAAACTCTGGATGTCCGCGATTTCGCCGAGGGCCGTCACCGCAACGTCGACGACACACCCTTCGGCGGCGGTGCGGGCATGGTGATGCGGGCCGACGTGATCGACCGGGCCCTGGACCACGCCATCAAGCTGGACGAGACCCAGGGCGGCGGATCGCCAGTGGTCTATCTGAGCCCGCGCGGCCGCAAGCTGGATCAGGAACGGGTGCGCGAGATCGCAGCCGGACCCGGTATTATCCTGCTCTGCGGGCGTTATGAAGGCGTCGACCAACGGGTTCTGGACGCCCGCGACGTGGAAGAAATCAGCCTGGGCGATTTCGTGCTGTCCGGCGGCGAGCCGGCGGCCTTCGCCCTGATCGATGCCTGCGTCCGTCTGCTGCCGGGCGTAATGGGGGCGGAAGCCTCATTGGAAGAAGAGAGTTTCGAAGCCGGATTGCTGGAATATCCGCACTACACCCGACCCGCCGATTGGTGCGGGCGGGAAGTACCGGAAGTCCTGCTATCGGGCCATCACGAGAATATACGCGCCTGGCGGCGCGCCGAGGCGGAACGGATTACCCGCGAACGCAGGCCCGACCTATGGGCCCGCTATCAACGCGAAGATGCCACACCGACACGGAAACAGGCCAAGTAATTTCAACAGTTAGTCACTAGTATCGAGGATCAAGCCATGAATAC
>JAOUMF010000083.1 GCA_029881615.1 Alphaproteobacteria bacterium
GGGCGTAGCGGCTGCCCGTTGGTTCCCGTTGATGATGAATTCGCGTTTGCTGCTGAAATGGATGTCCAGATTGATTCTTCCCGCGCCGGGCTGTATCCATTTGAACGTCAGGCCGCTTAACAGGGCAAGTTCGGCCAATGACTTTTTCGTGAGATCAGTATTTTTTGCAGACGCCCCCTCTACTATGGCGACGGTCACGGGCGATTTCCATTTGGCGATATATCCGCTTTTCGAAAATAGCTCACCCTCGCCATGGCCCCCGGAATCCCCGCCGAACATGGTTTCGCCGAATGCCTCGACCAAACGGTCTTCAACTTGTTGATTCGTCTGGCAGCCCGTGAGGGCAACCATTGCGACCGTAATGAAAATATATCTAAATTGCTGCATATAAACGAAATTTACACGATTGAGGATGCAAACTGCATCTAATTATAGATGGTTGTCCAGTCGAGGCGACCCGAAATTGGAAGTGGCATCATGTATGAGGCCGTGGATAACGGATTGAACAATAAGCGCGCTCGTTGTGTTGTTATAGGTAATGAAAAGGGTGGATCCGGTAAATCGACTACCGTGATCAACCTTATTTTTGGCCTGATCGACAGCGGATACAGTGTGATCTGCGTGGATCTCGATTTCCGCCAGCGCACATTGTCGCGATTTCTTGAATGCCGGGCGGCTTATGGTGAGGCGCACGGTAAACAGTTGCGTATGCCCGACATGCGGCGTTTTTCGCCCAGCGCGCTGGGTTCGGTCGCGACCGCCAGGGGCGCTGAATTGTCTCGCTTCGATACCTTCATGAAGGGGTTGCAAACTAGCGCCGACTATATCGTTATTGATACGCCCGGAAACGATACCGTACTTGGGGCCCATGCGCATAGTCACGCCGACATCCTGGTAACGCCGATAAACGATAGTTTCATCGACCTTGATGTTATCGTGCGGCTTTCGCCGTTGGATATGCATATTACCGGGCCCGGTCATTATACCGAGTCAGTTTGGGAACAACGTACCCTGAAGCAGGCCCGGGACAAATGCGATACCGAATGGATCGTCTTGCGCAATCGTCTCGGCGCGCTGGAATCCAATAACAAGCGTTCGATGGATGCGGTGATGCGCGAACTGGTCGATCGGTTCAATTTCAATGTCTTGCCCGGCTTTGGCGAACGGGTGATATTTCGGGAATTGTTCCTGAAGGGATTGACGCTTTTCGACGTTTCGGCTTCCGATGGCGACAATCGTCGCACCATGTCGCATGTTGCGGCGAAACATGAAGTCCGGAATCTCTTGGGTGCGGTAATCGGTGGCGCGGAAGTGAAAAGCCACGGTCACGCTGCTGCGTGAACCATTCGGGCGCAGGACTGGTTCAACTGTAATGCCGCCAATTCTCTACGATGTCTTATCCTGGCCCGCCGGAGCCGGATCGTCGGATCCGCGTACGACCGCGATCCTTATGTGGCTCATGTTCGGGGCAGGGGCAATATTCACTGGTTTTTTCCTTGTCATGCGACTGGGGAACCGCGCCGGCGTCTCGGCGCCGCGGGCGCTGGTGGAGACGGCTGTCATCGCGGCCATCGTTTCGGTGTCGATCCTGGTGTGGGTCGGTCGGTTGGGGAATGTCTGGCTATTATATGTCCTGCCACTTCCCGTGGGCGTCGTCGGCTATATGTTGTGGGAGAAATTCTGGCCTGGAAATGGGCGCCGGAAATCAAATTCCCGGATCCGGACCCTATACCTGAAAGTGGTTCTCGACCATGAGGCAGGCTTGTTTGATGGCGAGGTCATCAGGGGAACCTATCGCGGCGAGATACTGTCGATGCTGACATTACAGGAACTGCGTTTGTTGCAGGTTGAGGTTTCACCGGACCTGGACTCGGTCAATATTCTGAACGCATATCTGGATCATGTCCATGCTGGCGCCCGGCAAGGAGATTCAGCCGCAGGCAGGGCCGACAATGGCGCGCATTCGACCGGCCGGGAATCGCATCGACAGGCAGGCAGCGCTATGAGCGAAGAGGAAGCCAGAAGCTTGCTGGGCCTCTCCAGGGGGGCTTCGGCGGATGAGATCAAGGCCTCGCATCGCCGTCTGATAAAGCAAGTGCACCCCGATCATGGCGGAACCGATTATCTGGCCCATAAAATAAACGAAGCGAAAAACCTGCTTCTCAATTTGGCCTGACTGCCACCGTTTCAGGCTCTTGCCTTGCATAGATCCCGGCGGCATGGCAGAAAAGTGGCCTTGGCGTCCTATCGTGGTACTGGAAGAATCGAATTTCATGACAAAGCGGATTCGTAAAGCTGTATTCCCGGTTGGCGGGTTAGGGACGCGATTCTTACCCGCGACCAAGGCTATGCCGAAGGAAATGTTGCCGGTTGTCGATAAGCCGCTGATTCAATATGCGGTGGAAGAGGCCGCTGCCGCGGGCATCGAAGAGTTCATATTCGTGACCGGCCGTGCCAAGCAGGCGATCGAGGATCACTTCGACGTATCGTTCGAACTGGAACATATGTTGAAAGAGCGTGGATCCGACGCCCGTTTGAAGGATGTGCGGGATGTGCTTCCCGCCAGTGGCCGCGTGGCTTACACCCGACAAGGTGAGGCGCTGGGGCTGGGGCATGCTGTTCTCTGCGCCCGCGAATTGGTCGGCGACGAACCGTTCGCCGTGTTGCTCGCCGACGATCTGTTTCTGTCGGAAAAGCCGTGTTTGCAACAGCTGGTGGAAGCGCATGACCGGACAGACGGCAACGTCGTTGCGGTAATGGACGTTCCGCGTGAGCAGACAGACCGTTACGGTATTCTGGACGTCGGTACGGAAGAAGGGGACATGGTTGAAGTTAAGGGGCTGGTCGAAAAACCCTCGCCCGAGGAGGCGCCGTCCAACCTTTCAATTATCGGGCGCTATATATTGAGGCCTGAGATTTTCGAGTTTCTTGCCGAAAGGAGAACTGGCGCCGGAGGCGAAATTCAGCTTACGGACGCCATGGCGCGCATGATCGGTGACAAACCATTTCACGGTGTGCGCGTTCAGGGGCGACGGTTCGATTGCGGCGACAAGCTGGGTTTCTTCGAGGCCAACCTGGCCTTTGCGTTGCGACGCGACGACATGGCAGAGGGCGTTCGTCGGATACTGAAGGATTATGCCGGTTCCTGAACATGCCCCAGGCAACGATATTCGAGGTGGAAATTAAATGCGCGTGACAATGATCGGCTCCGGTTATGTGGGGCTTGTATCTGGTGCCTGTTTTTCGGAATTCGGCGTTCATGTAACCTGTGTCGATACCGACGCGGACAAGATCGCACGGCTGAATGCCGGCGAAATTCCGATTTTCGAACCGGGACTGGATCAGTTGGTTGCGCGCAATAGAGAAGCCGGCCGCCTGACTTTCACGACGGAATTGCAGCCGGCGGTGGCCGGCGCGGATGCGGTATTTATCGCCGTTGGCACGCCCAGCCGTCGCGGAGACGGTCACGCCGATCTGTCTTATGTATATGCGGCCGCAAAGGAAATTGCCCACTCTTTGGACGGCTATACGGTCATCATCACCAAATCCACGGTTCCGGTGGGAACCGGCGACGAGGTGGCGAGGATTATCCAGGAAACGCGGCCCGACGCGGAATTCGATGTCGTGTCGAATCCGGAATTTCTGCGCGAGGGATCGGCTATCGGCGATTTCATGCGCCCCGACCGGGTGGTGATAGGCACGTCAAGCGAGCGCGCCCGCGAAGTTATGCGGTCATTATATCGGCCGCTTTACCTGATCGAGACGCCGATATTATTCACCGAACGGCGGACCGCCGAGCTCATAAAATATACCGCCAACAGTTTTCTCGCGGTCAAGATTACCTTCATCAATGAGATCGCGGATTTGTGCGAGAAAGTTGGCGCGGACGTGCAGGACGTGGCCCGGGGCATCGGGCTGGATGGACGCATCGGTTCGAAATTTCTGCATGCGGGCCCGGGCTATGGCGGGTCCTGCTTTCCCAAGGATACCCTGGCGCTGGTTCGCACCGCGGAACAGTATGGTGCGCCGGTGCGCATTGTCGATACGGTGGTCGATATCAACGACAAACGCAAGAAGGCGATGGCGGGCAGGGTGATCGAGGCCTGCGACGGGTCGGTGGACGGCAAGACGATCGCAGTGCTGGGACTGGCATTCAAACCCAATACCGACGATATGCGCGATGCGCCAAGTCTGGATATCGTGCCGGGGCTGCAGGCCGCCGGCGCGACTGTTCGCGCTTTCGATCCGGAAAGCATGGCGGAAGCCAAAAAAATGCTGGATGGCGTCGATTGGTGCGATGACGCATACCAGGCCATGGACGGTGCGGATGCCGTTGTGATTATAACGGAGTGGAATCAGTTCCGGTTGCTCGATCTCAAGCGGGTCAAATCACTGCTGAATCAGCCGATTATGGTTGATTTGCGCAATATCTATAAGGCAGAGGATATGGAGGCGGCGGGCTTTCGCTATCGCTCCATTGGCCGGCCGTCGGACGAGGGAAATTAAGAGTGGCTGACAATGGACATCGCTTCAACCCGGTCATTCTGCGCGAATATGACATCAGGGGGATTGTCGGCGAAACGCTGACCGAGGCCGACGCAACGGCGATCGGGCGGACGCTGGGAACCCTGGTCGTCCGCCGCGGCGGCAGCTCCGTGGCGGTTGGCCGAGACGGCCGGCTGTCCTCGCAGGCAATGCAGGATGCCGTGGTCCAGGGGCTCGTCGCTTGCGGGTTGGTTGTGCGCAGGATTGGCCTTGGTCCGACCCCGGCGCTTTATTTTGCGACGCAAACACTGGATGTCGATGCCGGAATTATGGTGACAGGGTCGCATAACCCACCCAGCCATAACGGTTTCAAGATGAATGTCGGCCGCAAGCCGTTCTGGGGACCGGAAATACAGCGTCTTGGCGAAGCGGCACTGGCCGGTGACTGGGAATCGGGCGAAGGCCGCGTCGAGGATGTCGACATCTTTCAGGATTACATTACCGCCTTGCGCACAGGCTACAAATTCGACAAGGGAATTCGGGTGGTATGGGATCCCGGCAACGGCGCCTCCGGCGATGTGGTTTCGGCATTGACCGCCGAGTTGCCGGGTAGCCATATCTTGCTGAATGAAAAAATCGACGGCACGTTCCCGGCGCATCACCCGGACCCGTCGAACGAGGCAAACCTTGTGCAATTGAAGGCGGCAGTGGCGGAACATCACGCCGACCTGGGGGTGGCATTTGATGGCGACGGTGACCGGGTCGGTGTTGTCGACGCGCAGGGTCGGGTACTCTGGGGCGATCAGCTATTGTCCATATTGGCGGCCGAAGTCCTTCCGCGCCATCAGGGCGCATCGATTCTGGCCGACGTCAAGGCGAGCCAGACACTGTTCGATGAAATCGCCAGGCTGGGAGGCGTTCCCGTCATGTGTCCGACCGGGAATACCGTTGTCAAATCCCGTATGGTCGAGTTGGGCGCGCCGCTCGCCGGAGAGATGAGCGGGCATATTTTTTACGCCGATGGCTGGTATGGATTCGATGACGGTGTCTATGTGGCGGTACGGCTACTCGATTACCTGGCGCGATCCGACCGAACGCTTGCCGAACTGCGCGACGCGTTGCCTGAGGCGGTCAATACGCCGGAGATCAGGATGGACGTGCCCGAGGAACGGAAATTTGCCATTGTCGACGAGGTGCGTGACAGACTCGCGGCACTGCCGGGCATCACCGTCAGCGATATCGATGGCGTGCGGGTTTCGAACGCGGATGGCTGGTGGCTGTTGCGCGCCTCCAATACCCAGAATGCCTTGGTGGTTCGTTGCGAGGCCGCCGACGAGGGAGCGCTGGAAAGATTGAAGGAACAGGTGCGCGGTCAACTGCGGGAAAGCGGTCAGGAACCGCCTGAATTGTAAATCCGGGTTTATTGTACCAGGCTGGTCTTGAAGGTGCCGTCGTCGCCGATGGCCAGACAGGGGATGGCGTGATCGGCGAGACGCCGGCAGGCGGTACGCGCCTGACGTTCCGTCAAGCCAACCAGCCGCGCCCGGTAGAATTGTTTGTTGCCGCGAGTCACCTGTGGAAGCGACAGACGGGATTTTCCCAGAAGATCCGGGATCTTTTCCTTTGCCGCTCGGGCCGCGTCTTCCGCCGGGTCGGTGGAGCGATAGGCGCCGATCTGAACAGCCCATCCGCCGTCGATCACTGAAGCAACCTGTTGCGTTTTTATCATCGCTGGGGCGATGTCGTTGCGTGGGCTTTCAAGCCGCGCCAACCTGGTCGTGTCGGCGACGCCGTTGATGGCCGTGCGCAGCGCTTTTTCACCTGTCGGATTGGTAATATAAGGCAGGCGGCGGGGTTGCCGCGTTGCGGAATCTTCCGCGATTCGTTCAAAGCCGTAATCGAGAAGAGTCGTCATGGTCCAGTCGCGGATGCCTTGGGTATTGCTGCCCAGAACTACCGCGATGACGCGATGTCCATCGCGTTCCGCCGACCCCACAAGATTAAAACCCGACTGCCTGATATAACCGGTCTTGATGCCGTCCGCGCCCTTGTAATTGGCAAGCAGGGGGTTGTGGTTGGCATAGCGGCGTCCGCGCCAGGAAAAATTGCGGGTCGCAAATTTTTTGTAATAGTCGGGATAATCCCGTAACAGCGCCATCGCCAGTTTGGCCATGTCGCGCGCCGTGGTGATCTGACTGTCGTGATGCAGCCCGGACGCATTGCGGAAGATCGTATTCGTCATGCCAAGTTTCTGGGCCTGAATCGTCATGGCGCGGGCGAAATTGACCTCGGTGCCGGCCAGGGCCTCGGCCAGTACCACCGCGACATCATTAGCTGATTTTGTGATCAGTGCCAGTATGGCGTCCTCGGCCTTGATGGTCGCGCCTTTCTTGAGTCTCAACCTGGAAGGGGGCTGTGAGGCGGCATGGCGAGAAACCTTTAGCCGCTGGCCCGGTTTCAGCCGGTTTTCCCGTAACGCTTCGAATGCCATGTAGATGGTCATTATCTTGGTCAGGGAAGCGGGATGGAGCGGCGTGTCTTCCCGGTCCGCATACATGATGGCGCCGGTCTCCGCATCAACGACCAACGTTGCTTCCTGTGCTCGGGCGTGGCCGCTGGACATCAGGGTCGCGGCAAAAAGCAGTCCCGCCACGAATCGTCTCGACAAAATCAATGCGGACCGGCCGTGTGGTGCCATCGTTAAAAGGCGCGGTGCTGTGTTCCCGCCACTCGACCGATCAAACATCTATTCCGATTCCCTTGTCCATGTCGGATGAGCCCTTACCCGAGAGTGGAATCATAGCGGGGGATTGGTTAACAAAAAGTGTTGTTTCGGGCAGTGGGCAGACAAGATGGTGCTGGCTGGAATATCAGGCCCATGAAAACGAAAGGCCGCCATTGATATGGCGGCCCGTATATTACCCGATGCGATCTAGATTATTTGATCTTTGCTTCCTTGAAAGCAACGTGCTTTCGCACGACCGGATCGTATTTGCGGAATTCCAGCTTTTCAGTCTGGGTCCGCGGATTCTTTTTGGTCACATAATAAAACCCGGTTCCCGCGGAACTCACGAGACGGATCAAAACGGTGTTC
>JAOUMF010000085.1 GCA_029881615.1 Alphaproteobacteria bacterium
CCCCTTGCTTGCCAGGAAGCCGCCAAGTCCCCCGGGCGCCAGTTTGTTTTCACGTTCCATGTTGGCGAGAACTTCGTCGATGCCGCGCTTTTTCGCCACAAGACCGGCGGCCTTGGCGGCTTGCAGCTGCAGGGCTTCGTCGATCATCATTTTCAGAACTCGCGGTCGCAAATCCCGGGCTGCTTGCGGCGTCCGCGGCATGCCGGTGGCGAACATCACCAGATTGGTTCTGTGGGCCAGATCGACCGTGGATATGGAATCCTCGTTGACCACTGCCGCGATTGACGCCTCGTCCTGCGCCAGCGAGGGGGCGCAGGCGGCAAAGACTGTCAGGAATGTCAACAAACGCAACAGAGTGCGGCCTTTGTTGGGAAAAGGAAAATCCTCCACTTATGTCCTGCCTTTTATCATGGTTGAGCCTGCTCAACGGACACGTTGCCGAGACTCTTTAAAACTATCTCGATCGAGAAAACGGTTTCTTCTTCCACGTCGACGCTTTTGGTGAAATCGCGCCGGAACGTAGCTGCCAGCCTGAAACATTCATCTTCGTATGTTATTCCCGCGCCATATTCAAGAGGGCCACCATCCCTGGTCAGATCCCTCCGGGTATTCATGTCGATCGACCAATAGTCGGTAAGTTGCGAGGAAAGTTTTGCGTTCAACTCTTCACGGTCCGGATACAGGCCATTGGAGGCCTCGGCAGTAATATATATGTGGTCGCCGGTAACTCGCAATGACGGGGGGCCTATGGCGACACTGGTTTCGCCGCGGAGCAGTTCGAAATTTTGTTCGGCCAGGCGGAACCTGTATAACAAATCCATATATTTATCAGGCGATATCAGCAGTCGGCCTACATAGTCCGACTTGCCATTATGCAGGTCGCTGGTGTCGCCGATGTTGGCATCGTTGTCGAGGCGATAGCTTTGTCCGAAAAAGCTGGTTACCCGACCGCCATGTTCGCCATAAAGTCCTGCTTTCAACCCGTAGACCGCACGCTGGCCCGTGTCGACACGATCCAGTCCGGGGATCTGGTCCTCGCTGAACAGGTTGGTGTCGTCCAGTTCCACAACGACGCTATCTTCCTGGGGAATTTCAAACGGATTGCCGTTGTTCGGCGCTGCTATAAATGCGGCGACGGGTTCGATTACCTGCCGTATGCCCCGATTGCCACGCACGAAGGGGTAGCGCATTTCGATCATCGCGCGCGGAATTGCACGACCTGCCAGTACATTGCTTTCTTCCTGGGCGCCGACCAGAATTCGGTCCATATGATAACCATCCGCCTGGAGAGAGGCGGAAAATGTTGTAGCGAGCCCGTAATCCGATATGAAAGGAATGGCGTACCCGCCCTTGAGAGACAGCCGTCTGGTATTCGGGCCAATGTCGCGCATGGTCGAGCGAAAATTGGCATCCAGGCTCCATCGTCCGCCGATGCCGTCTGCTTCGGAAAGGTAGTTATGGTCGAAGGACGGTAGGATGATGGGCTCTTCTTCCGGATCGGTCAGGCGTAAATCCTGGTATCCGAATATATTGCCGGCGCTGTAAGTGCGGCCGTGGAAACCCTCGATGAACGCCACGCTTTCCAGCGTTTCACCAAATTCACCAAAAAAGCCGTAGCGGTCCAAATAGGTAGGGTCGGAGGCCCGGCGATAGTCGAATCCGGTGCGCCAGTTGTCGTTTAGCGAGAATATCCCCTCGGCGAACAGATGTCCGCGGGTGACGTCTTGTTCTATGATCGGACTGATCAGATCGCCTGTTTCACGATCGGCCTTTGTGCCGCTTCCCGAAATTTCAATCAGGCCGTTGTTGAAACGTTGCCTGTATTCCAGCGCCAGAATTGGTGGTTCCTTGACGGTTACGATCGGTTCAATCGTCATGTCTATGCTGTCGTTAAAGACAATAAACAGCGGAACTCTCAGAAAACCACCAAATACCAGGCTGGATCCCATCCGCGGTGTCAGCACACCGCTCCGCCGTTCGACCGTTGGGTCGGGATGGGTAAGGTAGGGCGTGTAGAATACTGGTACCCCAAATAACTCCAGCCAGGCGTTGGTGTAGTTGACGTCCTGTGCTTGCTGATCATGGATGATGGTGCTGGCCTTTAATTGCCATAGTGGCGGGCGTTCCGGGTCTTCCTCGCATACCGCGCAAGGCGAATATACCGCTTTGCGCATGATGGTCTTGCGGCCATCGATGCGGCGTGCGCCATTGGCGGCAAAACGGCTGTCATCGGCCAGAAGGAGCCTGATGTTTTCAATCACGCCGCTGCGCAATTCATCGTTCAGTTCGACATACTCGGCAAAGACTACCTCGCCGTTGGGTTCCAGCAATGTGACGTTGCCCGATGCGATTACGCTATCGTCGTCGCGGTTATAGCGGACGCTGTCGGCCAGCATGATGCGTTCGCCATAGGCAACCTCTACATTGCCCGTGGCAAAGACCGTGTTCAGCGATTCGTCATAAGAAATTTCATCGGCCGAAATTACGGCTTGCTCAAGTTTTTGGGTGCCGGTCTGGTCGGCGTCCGGCATTTCCTGGGCAATCGCCGGCAGGCTGCCGGCGAGGAACGCCAGCAAGCACGTTGCCAGGTGGCGCTTGGCGCGGCTCATCAGCCATCCTCCAGATGAAAGACCATTGCCATCGCCAGCATCGTTGCCAGGGCGGCCGGGCTCCAGGCCGCCATTACCGCGGGCAAGTTGGCCGAAAGCCCCATCGCATGAATCACATCCGACATGAAGTAGAGCAGAAAACTGCAGATCACACCGGCGCCGATGGTGCGAGAGGCGCTGGTGCGCGTGCCGATCTTGAGGGTAAATACGGCGGCGAAAAGAACCATCGCGCCCAGCGTCAGCGGCATGGCCAGCAGGCTATGCCAGTAAAGCCGGTGCCGGTGGCCCGAAAACCCCGCCGCCTCAAGCGCATCGAGAAAGCCCGGGATGGCCCAAAAGGATAGCGTTTCGGGCGACGCGAAACTGTTTGCTATCTTGTCGGGTGTCAGGTCCGTATCGATTCGGTATTCGTCGACATGTTGGCGCGGATCATCCAGCGTGGACAGGTTGGCATTCCGGATTTGCCAGTAACCATCCCTCAACACCGCGCTTTCCGCGTCTATTCGCTTGATAAACCTGTCGGGGTTTTCAAATACGAAAAAGATGACTGTCAGCAGTTCCGCACCGTCCATGGCAATGCGCTGGGCGTTGATTACGGTTTGTCCGCCATCGTTTCCCTGGCGCAGCCAGACACCGGTCGGTGAAACCGACAGGCGGCTGCTTGTATGGCGCAGATATTCGGCATCGACCTGTTCAAAACGAGCCAGCATCGACGATGCCAACGGGTTGAATACCGTTGTCTGGATGCCGCCGATAACAAATCCGATGAATACGGCGGGTAACAGGAACTGCCAGGCAGAAATGCCTGCCGACCGCGCGACTACCAGTTCGTTGGAGCGCGACAGTCGCCAGAAGGCCATCATCGAGCCAAACAAAATGATAAAGGGCAGTGTTTTCTGGAACAGGAAGGGCAATTGCAATATTGCCAATTCCATGGCCAATCCCGCCTGGCCGGATGCCCGACGCAACTGTTCCACGAAACTCAGCAGGAATACCAGGCTGCTCAAGCCGACCGCCATAATGGCCAGCCAAACGATAAGCTGGCGTGCGATATAGGCCGATAGTGTTGGTGACAAATGCATGGTTATTCGTCCGCCGCCGCGTTGGCGATGGGGGCGCCTCTGTTTTTCCCCAATCTCTTGCGTCGCGACGCCGGGCCGATGGCGTAATAACCGACCAGGATAGGCAGGCTGACATTGACATATAGTAATGGAATTAGACGGATGTCGTCGCTGGCAATGTTAAAGATGGATATGCTGATACTGTAGAATATGACGACCAGAAGCGCAGTTGAAAATATCCGCCAGTTCTGTCCGCGGCGGCTGAAATCTCCCGATAGAAGCACCGACAGCCCCATCAATACGAACCCAAGGGAAAGCAGGGGCGACACTAAGCGGCTGTGGCCTTCCGCCCTGTATTTTTCGTAAGATTTGCCATAATGCTCGTCGGCACGCAGTGCCGGATCGAAAAGTTCCCACAGAAACATTTCTTCGGGTTTGCGTTTGCGCCCCGCCGGAACCGGACCGCTGGTAATATTCATGTCAAAGGTTTGTTTCTCAAACTGCAGGAACGAGATACTTCCATCCTTACGGTTGATCTGCTGTCTGTTCCCCTCGATCAGTACCAGCCTCGGGCCGCTTTCCGTGCTGATCAACCGGCCTTCATGCGCCAGGTAGGTAACCGGTTCGTCCGGATCCCGCCCGTCATGGACCAGGATACCATTTAGCACTCCCGCGCCATGCCGTTCGCGCACGAAGATCGTGATTTTCGATGGCAAGGTGTTAAAGGTGCCCTCCTGCAATAACATCGAGGAGTAATCCGAACTGATGGAATAGCGTAAATCGGAAAATTCGCGGAACGATACCGGCAGCAGATATATATTCAGTGCATAGGCGACTAGCGCAGTCACCAGCGCCAGCCTGATCGCCGGCCGCGCGAGCCTGAAATTGCTATAGCCAGCGGCGCGCAACACGATCAGTTCGCGGTCGGCGATCAGCCTGTTATACACATAGACTGCCGCGATAACGCAGGCGAACGGCAGTATCAGCGTAATGAAACGGGGCGTGATCAACATTGCCAGCCACAGGAATTCGGTGATCGGCAGGCCGCGATTGACGACCATGTCGACGAACCGTAGCGACTGCGTCAGCCAAATGACAAAGCTCAACACCACCGTCACGAAAATCATGACGAATGCCGTCTGCCGGAAAATATAAGTCGAAATGCTGTTCATATATGCTGCAATCTATAAGACGATATCCTTGAAGGCAAAAACGTTTTCCCTGCATTTGGATACCTTTGCAGTCGATTTTTCATCGGTTCGTGTCATGTTATTAACGTTGCCTAAGCCTTTGTCGGGTTATTTGATGCGGGTACCGTCGGCAATTCAATGTCGGCCATGGGATTTCAGGGATCAATATTAAGATGGCCTTGCCACCGATCATCAGGCTTTTCCGGCCGAAACAATGGATCAAGAACGGCTTCGTCGCCGCGCCGCTGTTCTTTACCCCGGATAAGGTGACCGCGGCCAGCCTTCTGGATGTACTGGCCGGTTTTGCCGTACTCTGTATGGTGGCCAGCGCGGTGTACTGCCTGAATGACTTGCGCGATGCCGAGGGCGACCGCAATCATCCGGTTAAAAAGAATCGGCCGATAGCGTCGGGTGCGGTGTCCCCCGCCGTCGCCAGGGTCATGATCGGGCTGCTGCTGGCTAGCGGCCTGGTTTTGGGGGCATGGCGAATCCCCGTGATATTGTGGGTGGTCGGCGTCTATTTTGCCGTCAATATCGCCTATACGCTGCGTTTGAAGCATATCGCCATCCTCGATGTACTGATTGTTGCCTTTGGTTTTGTCTTGCGGGTAGAAGCCGGTGCGCTGATCATCGACATCGTGCCAAGCGCCTGGATTCTGATCGTCACCGGGCTGCTGGCGCTGTTTATCGCGCTGGCCAAGCGGCGCGACGATATCGTACGCGACCTGGGCGCCGGCCACCGGAAGAGCCTGGACGGCTATACCTTGCCTTTTCTGGATTCCAGCTTGATGGCGGTATTGTCTACATTGCTGGTATCCTATCTGATCTTCACCACCGACCAGGCGGTGATGGCCCGCCTGGGCAGCGAGCAGCTTTATTTCACGGGGCCTTTCGTGATCGCCGGTGTGTTGCGCTATCTTCAACTCACCATGGTTTACGAGCGCTCGGGCTCGCCCACTGACCTGGTCTATCGCGACCTCGGCCTGCAGCTCAGCGTCGCTGGCTGGCTCACCACTTTCGTTTGGCTGCTTTACCTGTAGGGGAATAATTTGCGCGCTAAAAATATGGAATTAAGCGGCTGGGGCCGCGCGCTTACCGCCGAGGTGAGGGCATGGCGGCCTGAACGCGCGCCGGGGGTGGCCGAGGCCTTCCGCGCCGAACGCGAGGATGGCGTGATCGCCTATGCCGGGGGGAGATCTTACGGTGATGCGCCGTTGAATGGCGGCGGCGATGTCATCATGACCGAACGTCTGGACCGTATCCTTTCCGCTGATTGGGAAACCGGCGAAGTGGTCTGCGAGGCCGGCGTCACCATCGGCGATCTGATGCGCGTCGCGCTGAAGCATAAATTCATAGTGCCGGTTAGTCCCGGCACCGGTTTCGCCACGGTCGGCGGCGGGTTGGCCAACGATGTGCATGGCAAGAACCAGCACAAGCACGGCAGCTTTGGCGACCATGTGCAATGGATCGATCTGATGTTGCCCAGCGGCGAGGTAAAGCGCATCACGCCCGAAGGCGACGCCGACCTGTTCAACGCCACGGTGGGCGGCATCGGTCTTACCGGCATCATGCTGGCGATGAGCATCAAGCTGCGGCGTGTGAAATCCAATGCCGTGCTGATGCGCGAGAAGAAAGCGCGGAACCTGGACGAATTCCTCGCCATGCAGGAAGAGGCGCGCGAGAAGCATTCCTACGTGGTCGGCTGGATCGACGCCACCGCGCGCGGCCGTTCGCTGGGCCGGGGCATCATGGAATCGGCCGATGATTCCCAAGGCGCGACCGACGCGCCATCGGGCGGCCGGGCGCGCATGCCGATCGAAATGCCAGGCTTTGCCATGAACCCGGTTTCCATCGGCCTGTTCAACGCGCTCTATTACCATCGCCTGCCCTTTGGCGGGCGTGAACGCCAGGCACCGGTGACCCAGTTCCTCTATCCGCTGGACGCTATCGAAGACTGGAACCGGCTCTATGGCAAACGCGGTTTCTATCAGTTTCAATGCGTGCTGCCCGAAGCCGAATCGCCGGTCGGCCTGCGCAAGCTGATGGAGGCGATCTCCGACGCCGGCACTGGCTCTTTCCTCGCGGTGCTGAAAAGCATGGGAAAGTGGGGGCGGGGGCATCTGTCCTTCCCGATGCCGGGCTATACGCTGGCGCTGGATTTTCCGCACAAGCCCGGGGTCATCGAATTGCTGGACCGGTTGGAACGCATCACGCTGGATCATGGCGGGCGCATCTATCTGGCCAAGGACGGCGCCATGAAGGCTGAATCCTTTGCGCAAATGTATCCGAAACTGAACGAATTTCGCGCCGTACTTGATAGCATCGACCCGAACCGGGTGATGGATTCCGATATGTCCCGGCGCCTGAAGATAAGGGGATAAGCCATGGCCGTTGCAAAGACCGATAACCGCAAGGAATCATGGCTGGTGCTGGGGGCCTCGTCCTCGGTGGCGCGGGCCTTCGCGCGCGCCGCGGCCGAGGACGGCGCCGATATCATCCTGGCTGGTCGCGACATGGAGGATATGAAGCGTACCGCCGAGGATGTCTCCATTCGCACCGGCCGCGAGGCCGATGTCATCGCCTTCGACGCCGAGGATGTTTCGGGCCACGCCGCCTTCGTCGCCGACGTTACCAAGCGTGCGGATTTCCTCAATCTGTTCCTGGCCTTCGGAACCATGCCGGAACAGGACGAGATCGACGCCGAC
>JAOUMF010000084.1 GCA_029881615.1 Alphaproteobacteria bacterium
TGCGCGCCCATGTTCTCGAACTTGTCGGAAAGCTCGATTTCCTTGGCGACGGTGACGCCGTCCTTGGTGATGCGCGGCGCGCCGAACGATTTGTCGAGCACCACGTTGCGGCCCTTGGGGCCCAGCGTCACCTTGACCGCGTTGGCCAGGATGTCGACGCCGCGCAACATGCGGTCGCGCGCGTCGGATGAAAATTTAACGTCTTTAGCTGCCATGATTTATTGCCTCTTCATATCCGTGCCCGGCCAAAGCGCCTGGGCGGCGGTATTATGTGTCAGCCGGCTTATGCCGGCCGCTCGAATTGTCTGATCGCGACGATGCCGCGGGGTGGCAGCTTACTTGCCGCTGATGATCCCCATGATGTCGGATTCTTTCATGATGATGAGTTCCTCACCATCGATCTTGACTTCGGTTCCGGACCACTTGCCGAAAAGAACCTTGTCGCCCTTCTTGACGTCCATCGGGGTTACTTTGCCATCTTCCGAGCGCGCGCCCGAACCGACGGCAACCACCTCGCCCTCCTGGGGCTTTTCCTGCGCGGTGTCGGGAATGATGACGCCGCCCGCGGTTTTGGTTTCCCCTTCCAAACGGCGAACCAGAACACGGTCGTGCAAAGGCCTGAAGCTCATTCTATACTCTCCTGCGATCCCTGAAAATGTTGAATAGGCCGGCCCGGCGCGCCGCTGGAAATGTGATCTCATCCCCTTGTTAGCACTCGGGTCCGGTGAGTGCCAATTGATGTAGGGGGTGCGGTTGTCCATGTCAAGGCAAGGTCCCGGGGCGCAATATTTTAGTCATGTGGGGCGGCATCCGGCCAAGGTTGGCAGCACTCTTCGGCGTTGGCTGCTAATCCATTGTTTTTAATTGTTTATTCACTCAGCTTCTGTAATCTTTGGGATGTTTGTTGCGGTCGGTTGCGACGATGCTGGCGGGTAAGTCGATGATGGTCGGAATGTTATGCCGGCAATTCGGAACAGGCCGGGAAGGCGGGTTCAACTGCTGGGAGCGATATCTTCATGAGCCATGTTTCCAAGAGTGATTTAGAGCGTCAAATGGCAAATTACAGGCTGACGACGGCGGAAATCCTTTATCATATGCCGGATTATCCGGATCTGCTTCAGACATTCATATGGCAGACACTGGACATCGCCCCGCGCTATCCGGTGCTGCGCAGATTTCTCGATTACTGGCAGAACAATATCGAGGGACGGCTGCATTCGGTGAGAATTGGACAGCGCGGCGTCATCGCCCCGGCGGAATTCCGCATCGCCGATCTGGAGTTGGTGCTGCACTGAGAGTTGGTGGTGCATTGAGCCAGAGCAGCCAGCAGCCAGTAGTTTGATGTCATCGGCAACCGCCCTATGATCGCCTGCAATATTGGCGGGATAGTGGGGGGTGTCGGTGGAGGCAATATATCTGGTGCGTCACGGCGAGACCGAATGGAATCGTGAAGGTCGCCTTCAGGGACGAAGCAATTCTGCGCTGACCGCGCGGGGGCTGAAGCAGGCTCATGGTACTGGCATGCTTCTGCGCCAATTGATTAACGCCGGCGATGGCATTCCGATTATTGTCAGCCCCCTGGAAAGGGCCTTCCGCACAGCCGAAGCGATCTGCGGTCCGCTGGACCGGGATGTGGCCAGTCTGCGAATCGACGATCTGTTGCAGGAAATCAGCTTCGGCCGCTGGGAGGGAATGACGTTTGCCGAAATCGCGGTCGCCGACCCGGAAAACTGGCGGCGGTTCGAACAGGATCGGTGGAATATTGCGCCGCCAGGTGGTGAGAGCTATGCGATGGTGGCGGAACGTGCACGCCAGTGGCTGCATGCGGCAGTGGACATTAAACAGAAAATTGTCGTTGCACATGGCGAGTTTGGCAGGGTCCTGCGTGGAATCTATTGTGATATGACCCCTGACGAAATGTTCGCCCTTGATGTGCCGCAGGATGTGGTTTTTCGCTTGTCTAACGGGATGATCGATCGCATCGGCGGTTGAGCGTTCAGCGACAATCCGACGCGCCATCGGGTGGTCCTTGTTATGGCGGCTTGTTTCCTGTCCCGTTATAGTCGGTTCGAATCCGGCCGAGGGGTATAGGACGATGAATAGCGTTGTTTCCGCTGGCGATTACGCAAACCGCCGCAATATTGCTGTCTGGCTTTTTACATGCGCCGCCATGGTAGCGCTGATGGTGGTGATCGGCGGCATCACGCGGTTGACCGAGTCTGGCCTGTCGATGACCGAATGGCGGCCGCTGATAGGCTGGATACCTCCTCTGAGCGAGGTCGAATGGCAGCGGGTATTCGACCGTTATCGCCAGACTTCGGAATACCGGATCCAGTTTCCCGGCATGGATCTGGAAGGATTCAAGACGATCTTCTGGTGGGAATATATCCACCGCGTGTGGGGTCGGTTGATTGGCCTGGTTTTTGGCCTGCCGATGGCCTGGTTCATTATCCGCCAGCGTGTCGAACGCCCACTGATTCCGCATCTCGTGGCGCTGCTTTTGCTTGGCGGGCTCCAGGGATTGATCGGCTGGTGGATGGTCAAGAGCGGCTTCGTCGATCGCGACGATGTCAGCCAGTATCGGCTGACCGTCCATCTTGGTGTCGCCATCGTGATTCTGGGTTATCTGCTGTGGCTGGCCCTTGGGCTGTTGCAGCGGGCAGAGAGCCGCGGCAAGGCCCCTGTCAGCCTGCGGAAACTGTCCCAGGCCGTGGCGGGAGTGGCGTTCGTAACCATTCTGTCGGGCGGTATGGTGGCCGGCATCAATGCGGGTGTTATTCATAACACCTGGCCGTTGATGGATGGCGGGCTGTTGCCCGGAGATTTTGACGCGTTGTCGCCTTTCTGGCTGAATTTCTTCGAGAGCCATGCGGCGGTGCAGTTCGATCATAGAATGTTGGCTTACCTGACGGCGATCGTCGCGGGCATATACTGGTTCCGCGCGCGGACGGCTGGCCTGGAAGCGCGGGCGCTGAAATCGGCGCATGCGCTGGGGGTAATGCTGGTGCTGCAAATCCTGCTCGGGATTTCTACCTTGCTTCTTGTGGTGCCGATCTCGCTGGCCGTGCTGCATCAGGCCGGGGCGGTGGCGCTTTTCGCGTTGGCGATATGGAATATGTGGGAATTGTCGAGACCGCATGGCGCCGGCAGCTGATAGTGACGTTGCGACATAATCGCGCGATCGGATTCGGCTGCGGGTTCGGCATTCGCGGAAATCCGTGAATTTGTGCGGCGCACACAAATTCATTGTATGGTTACCCGTCAATTAACGCAATGTTTGTCAGGTTTTTGGTGATTTTTCCTCTTGCGTTATTCGCATCTGCAATATATATGCTGCGGTGCAATATGAATTCAGTTTTGTGTTGTAGCCCTTTTTGGGCGTTTCCTCCCTTAATACAGACTTTAGCCGCGCGGTTATTCGCGCGGCTTTTTTTTTAGTGTGGCGTGGCTGTTTCTGCCCCATATATGCAACCATGAGAAAACTTGCGATATTGACGGCAGGGGTTGTCCTGGCGGCTTGCACGCCGACGCCCGATGAGGATCGTTCTTGTGCCGAGTTGGCGCGTGCCCGCGCGAATGCGCAGATGGAGCGGGAACTGGCCCTGCAGGAGCAGCATCAGGCAGGTGGCACTGGCCAGGCTGAACTGCAGCGTAATTTTATTGCGATGGATGCGGAAAGATACCGGCGGGCGGTTTATGAAGAATGCATGCGGCGGCGTGAGCAGGAGCCCAAAGGCGAATAAGACGAAGCCGGCATTGGCCGCCCGGATTGTCGCGTGGTATATCGGCATAGGTAAACGTGGTGTGAGAGTTTGACAGAAGAATCCAAGGAAAGTCAGTCTACCCGGCATCTCGCCATGCGTCTGTGGCGGGATTATCTGCGCCACCATCTGGGCAGGGTCATCGCGGCAAGCCTATGCATGGTGCTGGTCGCGGTAACCACCGGCGCGCAGGTGCAACTGGTGCAGCCCGCGCTCGACGAACTGCTGGTGGAGGGGAATGAGAGTCTGCTCTGGATGTTACCCTTGGCATTTGTCGGGATCGTCGTGGTCAGGGGGGCGGCGTCATACGGCCAGGCCATATTGATGGCGGGGTTGGCGCTTGAGGTTATCCGTAAGATTCAGGTTCAGATGTTCGAACGCGTGGTTGGCGCGGACCTTGCCTATATTGACAAGAGCCCGACGGGCACGCTGATTTCGCGGTTTATCTCGGATGTGTTCGTGATGCGCAATGCGCTGACCAACTCGTTCACCGGCCTGATCCGCGACGGATTGACGACCGTGGCGCTTATCGGGGTTATGTTCTACACGAACTGGCGCATGTCGCTGGTTACCTTTATCGTGTTCCCTGTGGCGGGATTGTTCATTACCCGGCTCGGCCAACGGATGCGCCGGGTGGTGCGGGCCACGCAGGTTGAATATGGCCAACTGACCAGCGGTCTGGATAATGTGCTAAAGGGGATTCGGCAGGTCAAAGCCTATGGCATGGAACGCCATGAGACGACGCGTGTGATCGATCTGTTCCAGACCCTCAAGGGACTGTATTACAAGGCGGCGAAGACGCAGGCGCGCGCCGTTCCGACGCTGGAAGCGCTGGGTGGGCTGGTCTTTGCCGGAATTCTGTTTTACGGGGGCTATCAGGCGCAACAGGGCCAGATTACCGTGGGCGCCTTCATGGCCTTTTTCGCCGCCATGTTGATGGCCTATCAGCCCATAAGGCGGATCGCAAATCTCAATGTCAGCTTGCAGCAGGGGTTGGCAGCCAGTGAGCGAGTTTTCGAGATTGTGGATTACCGCCGTTCCATTGAAGAGGCGCCGGACGCCAGGCCTTTAACGGTGAGCGACGGTCATGTGCGCCTGGAGGGTGTCGATTTTTCATATGGCGATGATATTCCAACCCTGATCGATGTGACGATGGATGCGCCGCCGGGCAAGGTGATTGCGCTGGTCGGGCCTTCGGGCGCTGGCAAATCGACCGTGCTGAATTTGATTCCCCGGTTTTATGATGTTGCCAAGGGCGCGGTGACCATCGATGGTCAGGATATTCGCGCTGCTACCCTGGATTCGGTCCGCGCCTCGATTGGACTGGTCTCCCAGGATACCATGCTGTTCGACGATACGGTTCGGGCCAATATCGCCTATGGCCGGCCTGACGCGAGCGAAGACGAAATCGTCGCCGCCGCCAAGGGCGCTGTCGCCGATGAGTTTATCCGACAGTTACCCAACGGCTACGATACGGTGGTGGGCGAGCGCGGCGTGATCTTGTCCGGGGGACAGCGTCAGCGCCTGTCGATCGCGCGCGCCATGCTGAAGAACGCGCCGATCCTGTTGCTGGACGAGGCGACGTCGGCGCTCGATACCGAATCCGAACGGTCTGTTCAGGCGGCCCTCAAGCATCTGATGACGGGGCGCACGACCATTGTCATCGCGCACCGTCTGTCGACCATCGTCGACGCCGATATCATCTATGTATTCGACCGGGGTCGGATCGTCGAGGTGGGCTCGCACGCGGACTTGTCGGCGGGTAACGGGCTTTATGCCCGCCTGAGCCAGATGCAATTCAGCGAAGAGGATTCCCCGACCAGCCTGGCCGAAAAGGCCGAATGACCGGGCCGTGAAGAAAATTCTTCAAAGCGACGCGGCTATGGCGGTGGCCTGTTTTATCGGCGCATTTTACATCAGGCTGGTCTATTGGACAGGTCGTTGGCGGATCGAGCGCGAGGACATTCCCGAATCCTTCCGCAAGGCGGGAAAGCCTTTCATCCTGTCCTTCTGGCATGGTCGGCTGTTGATGATGCCCTACTGCTGGCGGCGGACCGACCTGACCAATATGCTGATTTCCGGGCACCGGGACGGCCGGCTGATTTCGCAGACGGTCAGACATTTCAATATCGATTCCGTGGTGGGATCGGCCAGCAAGGGCGGGGCCCAGGCGACGCGGCGTCTTATCAAGCTGATGCGCGACGGCGCCGTTGTCGGCATCACGCCCGACGGACCGCGTGGGCCGCGCATGCGGGTCAGCGAGGGCACCATTGCGCTGGCGCGTCTTTCGGGCGCGCCGATCGTACCGACAACATATTCGGCCTCGCGGCGGCGCATCATGGGAAGCTGGGATCGTTTTATCCTCGCCTTGCCTTTTTCGAACGGCGTATTCCTGTGGGGCGACCCGATCGAGGTGCCGCGCGACGCCGATGCCGCGATGCTGGAGGCCAAGAGGCTGGAGCTTGAGGATGCCATGAATTCGCTGGCCGACCGCGCCGACGCGATGATGGGGCATCCGGGAATAGAGCCGGATCCATCCTCGCTGACCGCGGCCCGGAAAGAGGCGTCCGGTAAATGAGCGGGCTGGCACTTTATCGTGGCCTGACCACGATTGCCGAGCCGCTGGTGCGGTTCTATCTGGGCCGGCGCGTCCGGCGCGGCAAGGAAGACCCGCAGCGCATGGCCGAACGGCGCGGCATAGCCTCCGCCCCCCGGCCCGATGGCCCCCTGATATGGCTGCATGCGGCCAGCGTCGGCGAGGCGCAGTCGGCCCTGGCCCTGATCGAGCGGTTGCTGGCGATGCGCCCCGACGTGAATCTGCTGGTGACCAGCGGCACCGTGACATCGGCCGGCATGCTGTCGAAACGTTTGCCCGAACGGGCCATCCATCAATTCGTGCCCGTCGATGTGGGGCGCTGGGTAAAGCGGTTCCTGGATCACTGGCGGCCCGATCTGGCGCTGTTCCTGGAATCCGAACTTTGGCCGAATTTGCTGCTGGAGACGGCGGCGCGCGGCTGTCCGCTGATCCTTGTCAATGGCCGGCTGTCGGCGCGGTCCTTCGGGCGCTGGCGCAAGGCGCCCGGCATTGTGCGGCCCCTGATGCAAAGCTTTGCGCTCTGCCTTGGCCAGACGGACGGGGACCGCGAGCGCTTTGCCGCCCTTGGCGCGCCGCGCTGCGAATATCTCGGCAATCTGAAATATTCCGCCGAGCCGCTGCCCGCCGACGAGGGCGCGCTGGCGGCGATGCGCAAGGCGATCGGCAAGCGGCCGGTCTGGCTGGCGGCCAGCACCCATCCGGGCGAGGAAGAATTGGCCGCCACCGTGCACAAGGCGCTGAAAGAATCCTATCCCGACCTGCTGACGATTATCGTGCCGCGCCATCCGAACCGGGGTGACGAGATTGCGGCGATGCTGGAAGAAGGGTTGTCGGTGCGCCGCCGTGGCAAGGACCAACTGCCGGACGCCGACTGCGAGATATATCTGGCCGATACGCTGGGCGAACTGGGCCTGTTCTACCGGCTGGCGGAAATCGCTTTCATCGGCGGCAGCACCGGCAGCCTGGGCGGCCATAATCCGCTGGAAGCGGCGCAGCTGGGATGCGCGGTGATCCACGGGCCGGACATGAGTAATTTTCGGACCATCGCCGCCGACCTGGCGGCGGCCGAATCCGCCATGTCTTTTGAAAACGAGTCCGGGCTGATCATGGCGGTGGCGCGCTTGCTGGAAGATCACGACAAGCGCAAGCGCCTGGCGAAGGCCGCGCGCAAGGTATCGATCGAGAATTCGGATGCCGTGGATCGTATC
>JAOUMF010000086.1 GCA_029881615.1 Alphaproteobacteria bacterium
GCCAGCGCCGGGGCGCCGACATGGCGCCGACCTTTGCTTTCAGGAACGCACGCGCCGCCGCGATGTGGCGCGCCTCGTCCTTGTGGTGGAATTGCAGCACTTCGCGGGCGAGTGGGCAGATCGCGCCATTGTCGGCGCGCAGGGCTTTCAACGCGAAACTATCGGTGACCGACTCGCCGATATAGACCATTGCCCAGAATTCCGCGCTATCGGGATGCAGCCGGTGCGCGACCCAGGTCAATAGCCCGATATCGCCCAGCAGCGGCACCCCGCCCAGCCCGGCGCGGTCGATCATCTCGACGAACATAAGGCTGTGGCCGGCCTCCTCGCGCACCTCTTGCAGCATGATGCGGGCCTCGGCCGGTTGGGTGGTCAGGCAGCCATCCTTCATCACCCGGCTGATCAATAGCCCTTCGAGCCACAGGCCGGTGGCGCAGAGGCGGGCGAATTCCACCCGGCTGAACCGGTTGAGCATGTCATTGTCCATCGCCGCCTGGGCCGGCAGTCCGGCCAGGCTCAGCAATTCCGGCGGCAGCCAGGGGCGCGCCGGATCGGACGCCGACCAGTCGATGATCGCCATCGGGTCGCGATATTCGGCGCCGCGTTCGGCCAGTTGGCGGAGGGCTTTGCTCATGCCGTGTCGCTCATGGGTCTACCGTCGCTTCCGCCTTTATGTCATCCGTCGAACGTAGTTTCGGCAATACGTCCCGCGCCAGCAGGTTCAGGCAATCGGTCGTTCGCGCCACGTTCATGACGCCGCCGCCGATGACCAGGCTGACCCGGTCGAGGCCGCTGTCGCGTAGCGCGGCCAGCTTGCGCAAGACATGGGCCGGATCGCCCACCGCGGCAAGCCCAAGGCGCTCCAGCACGCTCACCGACAGGGCCTTGTCGAGGATCGGCAGCAACGCGCCGAGGCGGCGGTAATGCTCGTAGCCCTCGATCTGGGTGGCCAGCAGCGGGCGCGAAACTTCGAAAATCTTGCGGAATACCCATAGCAGGCCGTCGCGGGCGTGGCGGCGCGCGGCCTTGTGATCTTCCTCGCAATAGACGGCCAGCGTATACGATGTCTTGCCCCAGGGCGCGGCCTTGCGATAGCGGGCGAGATCGGCGCGGATCATCGGCCAGGGCTTGAACGGACCGGTCATGGCATTGAGGCCCAGTTCGGCGGCCAGATCGAAGCTCTCCGGGCTGACGCTGGCCATCCAGCCGCGCCCCAGGGTTGGCGCGGGTCGTGGGCGTAGCTGGTAGTCCGTTCCGCCGCGCGTGAAGGCGCCGCTGTCCAGCAACCCGCTGAGCTGGCCGTATCGTTCGCGGAACAGCGCGCGGGTCTCGCCGGGCTCAATCCCGAAGCCCTGAAGCTCGGTCACCGTGACCCCGCGCCCGACGCCCCACAGCACCCGGCCGCCCGATAATATGTCCAGCGTCGCCAGCCGCTCGGCGATGCGCACCGGGTCGTGGATCGGCAGCGGGATGATGCCGAAGCCCAGTTGCAGACGCGTCGTCTCGCGCGCGATGGCGGCCAGCAGCATGTCGGGCGCGGCGAGATTGCAGTAGTCGCCCAGGAAATGATGTTCGGCCAGCCAGACCGCGTCGATGCCGGCCGATTCGGCGGCGCGTGCGATGGCAATGCCGTCATGCAGGGCCTGTTCGGCCTTCCGGCTGTCGCCGGGGGGCGAGGGGAACTCCATGAACAGGTCGATCTTCATAAAGAATACATCCCGGCTCATCGCGACATGCCCAATGCATGCCCGGAAACTACACGCAGACTACACCGAAACTATATCTTTAATCGCGGTGTCGTGGCTTCTATGTTTGCGCGCATCAACCGCTTGTGATGGAATTTGGGCGCATGTCAGCTTGACTTCCATATTAGATTATTACAATCTTCTAATAGAATAACCCATCATGATGTCCGGGTTTCATGATGAAGACTGGTGCAAACGCAAGGAATTTATTTGATGTCGGAAGAGAGCAACGCCAAGAGCATGTCGATTATCGTGACGAAGGGGTCGCTGGACTGGGCCTATCCGCCCTTCATCCTGGGTACGACCGCCGCCGCGATGGGCCTCGAAGTGTCGATGTTCTTTACTTTCTATGGCCTTGCGCTGTTGAAAAAGGACCTCAAGCTTCAGATGACCCCGCTGGGCAATGCGGCGATGGAAATGCCGATGATGGGCGGGCATATGGTCATGCCGAACGCCATGGCGATGCTGCCAGGGGTCGACGCGGCAGCCACTGTCATGATGAAAAATCTTATCAAAAAGAAGGGCGTGGCCTCGATTGAAGAGCTTCGCGAGGCGGCCGTGGAATCCGAAATCCGGATGGTTGCCTGCCAGATGACCCTGGATCTGTTTGAATACAAGCGTGAAGACCTGATTGAAGGGCATGAGCTCGGCGGCGCCGCGACCTATATCGACATCGCCACCAAATCCGATATAAACCTGTTTATCTGAGGATGGGCGCGCGCGCCGACCTCTCTAGACGACTGACTCTAAAGGAGATTATTCAATGGCCGATGCGGTTCTCGACGCGAAGGGGCTGAACTGCCCGTTGCCTATTCTGAAGGCTAAAAAAGCCCTGAAGGACGTTCCCTCGGGTGGGACGCTGGAGATTGTGGCAACCGATCCCGGCTCTGTTGCGGATTTTGAGGCGTTTTGTCGGGCGACAGGAAATGAATTGCTCGATTCCAAGAGCGACGGTGGCGTGTATACGTTCTTGATAAAGCATACCAGCTGAATTGACGGCAGGATGAGTTTGGATGGGCCCGGCGGAAACGCCGGGCCTTTTTCATGTCCGGCGCGCGGCCTGTGTATCGGGCATAAAAACCGTAATAAAAATATGGTGAATAAAGGGGTGATGAATTTTCGAGGCTTGAGACGAAGTTTCTTGTTGATAAGTCTAAATTATATATATGTAATAACTAATTTTATTATTTAAATAATAGATATTTAATCAACCAATAAAAGGTTATTGCGAACGTTTATCTATGAATTAATAAGTAATATTCATCGTTATACCAGTTTGTTGTAAAGAAACCATTTTCATATAGATTCTAAATATATTTGCATATTGTATACGAATGAGTTTTCTACTCACCGCCCGGAAATTTTTCTTTTGCTCCATACTTTAGAAGATGGTAATTTAAGTTTTGTTAATAAAGTGTCCGCGTTGCCGAACAATCAGGCGTGGCGCGTAAGAAACGACAAGGCGGGTCGGCAAGGCCCCAGACAAATCAAATTTCGGGAGGAAAAATGAATAAGATCAGCATATCAACGGCGGTCGGCGTTGTTGCCGGGTTGGCCGTGCTGGCATCCTCGCCTGTCCAGGCGACGGAAGGCTACTTTTCTAACGGTTACGGCGCCGTCAACAAATCCATGGCCGGCGCCGGCGTCGCCACGGGCTTCGACGCCATGTCGCAGGCCACTAATCCGGCGGCGCTGACAGGCGTAGATTCACAATTCACCGTCGATCTATCGGTCTTCAGCCCGCATCGTTCGTATCAGTATATCGGTGGGCCCGGCCAGGACAGTGACCGTAATTATTTCCCCATACCCGGGATGGCCGGGGCCTATAAGATAGATTCCGCATCGGCTTTTGGCTGGGCGTTCTATGCCAATGGGGGAATGAACACGACTTACCCGGCTGCTGGGCCAGTTCCGCCATCCGGCGGCCCGTTCGGCGGCGGCAAGACCGGCGTCGATCTGGGGCAGGCATTCCTGCAATTTACTTATGCGCGCGAGATTTCGTCGGGCGTGTCGGTCGGTATCAGTCCGGTGCTGGCGGCGCAGCGGTTCAAGGCTTACGGGCTGTCACCCGCCTTCGACGGAATGTCGACCGACGCGGCGCATTTGAGCAATAACGGCTATGACTGGTCTTATGGCTATGGCGGCAAGTTTGGATTGCAGGCTGACGTCGGTTCGGGCATCAGCCTGGGCGCGTCCTATCAAACCAAAATCTTCATGACCGAGTTCGATAAATATGCCGGCTTGTTCGCCGAACAGGGCGATTTTGATATTCCGTCCACAATCCAGGCTGGCCTGGCTTGGGATTCGGGTGGTGGCGTTATTGTCGCCCTGGATTATAAGCGGATCAATTATGATGACGTGGCGGCAGTCTCCAATTCCGGCACATCCGGCCCCCTTGGCGCCGATACGGGCGCTGGTTTTGGTTGGGAAGCAATTAATGCCTACAAGCTGGGCATGCAGTTCGAGGCCACCCCGGACCTGTTGCTCCGAGCCGGTGTCAGCTATAATGACAATCCGATTCCGGACACGGAAGTCTCATTCAACATCCTGGCCCCGGGTGTCCAGAAAATCCATTACACTGCGGGAATGACCTGGAAGCTGGACTCCAGCAGCGCGATCAATATTGGCGCCATGTATTCGCCGACGAATAGCGTGATCGGGCCATTCATGATGGGCGGTGACGCGGAAATCGAAATGTATCAGTGGGAAGCTACGGTCGGCTGGACCTGGACCTTCTGATATTTCACGTAGATCGATACTTCCGGGCCGGTCCTTTGACCGGCCCTTTTCCTTGGCGATTCCCCTTGGGCCGGATCGGGTCTAGTATGGCGTCCTTCTGGATATTGCGCTATCACGAGCGCTAATGGACGAATACGAGGACAGGGCATGAATGCAAGAATAATTGCCGGCGTCGCGGGCGCTATCGTTGCCACGGCCTTTATGGCGCCGCCGGCCTTGGCGGCGGAAGGTTATTTCTCGCACGGTTATGGCGCGGTGAACAAGTCGATGGCGGGGGCCGGCGTGGCGGCCGGGTTCGATGCCATGTCGCAGGCCACCAATCCGGCTTCGCTGGCGCTGACCGAAACGCAGCTGACCATCGACCTGTCGGTATCGAACGCCCGTTACAATGTCGAAGTGACCGGCGCGCCATCGGCATTCAGCCTTCAGGAAGGAAGCTTCGACGGCGACCGGGATGTCTTCGTCATGCCGTCCATGGGTAATAGCTGGGAGATTGACGATTCGTCGACCTGGGGGTGGGCGATTTACGAAAGTGGCGGGATGAACAGGGCCTGGAGCGAACCGGCGGCCGGTGTGTATGGCGGTGGGCCCGCCGGCCTGGATCTGAGCCAGACTTTTATACAGTTCACCTATGCGCAGGAAATATCGCCCGAGGTCTATCTTGGGATCAGTCCGATCTTCGCGGTGCAGCGTTTCAAGGCGGAGGGCCTGACGCCGTTTGCCGGCCTGTCGTCCGATCCGACCAAGCTGACCGATAATGGCGATGACTGGTCATACGGCTACGGCGGCAAGGTAGGGATCCAGGCCGATATCGGCGCCGGCTTCAGCTTTGGCGCTGCCTACCAGACCGAAATGTTCATGACCGACCTTGACAAATATTCGGGCCTGCTGGCCAATGGCGGCGAATTCAACATTCCGGCCACGTTGCAGACCGGGTTCGCGTGGCAGGCGCGGTCGGGCTTTATCGTTGCTCTCGACTACAAGCGCATCTTCTATGGCGACGTCGATGCCCTTGCGAACTCCGTCATGAATTACACCGTGGGTGGCGGGCTGTTGGGAGAATCCGGCGGCCCCGGGTTTGGCTGGGATAACGTCGATATCGTCAAGCTGGGCATAGAAGTTCCCGTGGGCTCAGCCGTCCGGCTGCGGGCCGGCGCTTCGCTGAACACCAATCCAATTTCTGAATCGGAGATGCTGCTTAATATTCTGGCCCCCGAGGTGCAGGAGCAACATTATGCGGCGGGAATGACCTGGAAGGTCGGCGAAAATCACGCGATCAACCTCGCCGGTATGTATTCGCCGACCTCGTCGATGGTGGGATCCAATCTTCTTGAGGCCCCTGGCCAGCAGGCGGTCGCGCTGGAAATGTCGCAGTGGGAAGCAACAATTGGCTGGAGCTGGACATTTTGATCTTCGGCCGCGTGCGATATTTTTTTTCAATGGAATGAATTGACCCTCTGGCGGCGTTTCCTCTCTTAACCGGGAAAAATCCGGACAAGACTAATCGGGAGGAAACGATTGAAAAAGCTGAAGATATCCATAGGGCCGGTAGAGCTATATGCGCGATTGCTCGACACGCCCGCCGCCGAGGCTATTTGTGTAGCGCTGCCGTTTTCATCGGAAGCCAGGGTAAGCGATAGCATTGTGTCTTTCCTGGCGCCCGGTGCGGCGCCTTTGCACAATTGCGGACCCGGCGCCCGCCGCGCCGGCGATTTCATCCTGTCAAATGACAATTCGGTATGTGGCATCGACATCAATCGATTGCCGTTCGTACGCAGCACGGACAACGCCTCGCGGCGGCCTGGTGATGTGTGGGCGCGGGCCATGGGCGATATAGCCGCGCTGAAACATGTTATCGACGGCGACCCTGTGTCGGTGGAAGCTGTCGAATAAAGGACCTGGCGGAAGCGACGGGTCTTAATTGGAGTCCGCATCGGTTGCCCGGTCCTTTCCGGTCGCCGGCGGTTTTTTGTTGTTTGCCCGATCTTCCATTTCGTCCATTTGGACGAGCAGTTCCAGCGCCACCTCGGCGGGGCCAGGGATGGTGGATGCGCCCGACAGCCAGCGTCTCACGGTGCTTCCATCGACCCTCAAGGCTTCCGCCATGCGGGTCTGCCATCCCCACCGCCCCCACAGGCGTTCGCCCGTGGCGCGGAGCTCGTCGGGGGACATCCCCCCGGATATCCCCCGACTACTCATGCTTCATACCCGCAGAAAGTCATTGACGATCCGCGGGGCCGCGGCGTCGAAACCGGCGATGCCCATCGCATGGGCGTCACCGTCCGGCACCACCGACCCGCCGTTCGCGGAACAGGCCATCACGACGGCTTTCGCCTCCGGGTTGACCTGCTTGCGATAGGCGGCCAGCGCCTGCACCGGATGCTGGTTGCCGGCCCAGGTCTCGTTGTCGGTGACTACCACGAAGGCATCCACCTCGAGACCACGGTCCAGCGCGTAGCGCATCGGCTGGGCGAGATCGGTGCCGCCCGACCACTGGCTGAACGTACGCGTCACGTCATCCAGACGCTGGCGCCTGGACACGCCGACGGCACGCGCCCCGGTATCGAAGGCGATGACGTGCGCCTGGTCTTCAATACGTACGAAGGACATCGCCATCGCCGCACCGGCCTCCAGACAGTTCAGTACCTTCGAGCCGGCACAAGCCGACCAATGCATCGATCCCGACACATCGACCGCCACCAGGATCCGCTTGCCCGTGGGCGCGACAAAACCGAATGACTGGTCGAAGGCCTGGTCCAGCGCGTCCGACACCAGCGGTGCTGGCGCCCAGGTCAGGCCACCCAGCGCACCCCGGCCCTGCGCGTACGTACGCAAGGCAAGCAGGATCTGCACCGGATGCATGCGGGCACGGCGGAGCTGTTCCGCGTCGGTCAGGCGCTCCGCGACA
>JAOUMF010000087.1 GCA_029881615.1 Alphaproteobacteria bacterium
ATTGAACCGCAACCAAGGCCCGACCGTCTGGAAAAACCCAAACCGGCAAGCCGGCCGGCCAGGGCAAGCCAGGCGGCGCTGCGGCTGTCGGCGCCCGACGGCGAATTCAGCGTGCCGCCGCTGGACCTGCTGCAGGCGGTGCCCGCCGATAACGGGCGGAATACGGCCCTGTCGCCCGATGCCCTGGAACAGAACGCCCGCCTGCTGGAGCAGGTGTTGGCGGATTTCGGCGTTCGCGGCGAGATCGTCAAGGTTCGGCCGGGACCGGTGGTAACGCTTTATGAGCTTGAGCCGGCGGCGGGCATCAAGACCAGCCGGGTTATCGGCCTGGCCGACGATATCGCCCGGTCGATGAGCGCGATTTCGGCGCGTATCGCGACGATCCCCGGCCGCAGCGTGATCGGTATCGAACTGCCGAACGCCAAGCGGCAGATGGTCTTCCTGCGCGAACTGGTCGCCTCGACCGCCTATGAACAGAGCGCCGCGGCGCTGCCGCTGGTGATGGGCAAGGATATCGGCGGCTCGCCGGTCGTCGTCGATCTGGCGCGGATGCCGCATTTGCTGGTGGCGGGCACCACCGGTTCGGGCAAGTCGGTGGGCATCAACGCCATGATCCTGTCGCTGCTGTTCCGGTTGCCGCCGGAAACCTGCAAGTTCATCATGATCGACCCCAAGATGCTGGAGCTGTCGGTCTATAACGACATTCCCCACCTCATGACCCCGGTGGTGACCGAGCCCAAGAAGGCCATCGTGGCGCTGAAATGGACCGTGCGGGAGATGGAGGAACGCTACCGCGCCATGTCCAAGCTGGGCGTGCGTAACGTCGAGGGCTACAACAAGCGCCTGGCCGAGGCCCGCCGCAAGGGCGAGGTGCTGATGCGCAAGGTGCAGACCGGCTTCGATTCGGAAACCGGCCGGCCGGTCCATGAGGATCAGCCGCTGGACCTGAGCCCCCTGCCCTATATCGTCGTCGTGGTCGACGAGATGGCCGACCTGATGATGGTGGCCGGCAAGGAGATCGAGGCCGCGATCCAGCGCCTGTCGCAAATGGCCCGCGCGGCCGGCATTCACCTGATCATGGCGACGCAGCGCCCGTCGGTGGATGTGGTGACCGGCACCATCAAGGCCAACTTCCCGACCCGGATCAGCTTTCAGGTGACCTCGAAGATCGACAGCCGCACCATCCTGGGCGAACAGGGCGCCGAACAGCTGTTGGGCCAGGGCGACATGCTCTATATGGCGGGCGGCGGTCGAATTTCGCGCATTCATGGGCCATTTGTGGGCGATTTGGAGGTAGAGGCGGTTGCGGACTTCCTTCGCGGCCAGGGAGAACCTACATATATCGAGAGCATTACCGAAGAGGACGAAGAAGCTGCCATCGACAGCGGGGGCAACAATGGCGGCGACGAGTTGTACCAGCAGGCGGTCGAGCTGGTGATCCGGGAAGGCCGGGCCTCGACAAGCTTTGTCCAGCGTCATTTGCAGATTGGATATAACCGGGCCGCCCGGATTATAGAACAGATGGAGAAACAAGGTGTTGTCAGCCCCGCGAACCATGTCGGCAAACGCGAAGTCCTCTCGGGTGGAGGCGGCTATTAGAATTTTGCTGAAGAGCCTGGCCGCCGCCGGCGCGCTTTTGCTGACGGCCATGCCGATGGCGCAAGCCGCGGCGCCGCAGCCCGTGGCGCTGACCGCGGAACAAGAGGCGCTGGTCTCGAAGATCGAGACTTTCGTGAACAATATCACGACGATAAAGGCCGATTTCGTGCAAATGAGCGGCGCCGGAAATTTCGCGAGAGGCACGCTCTATCTGCAGCGTCCGGGGCGGATGCGTTTCGAATATGAACCGCCGGTCCCCTATCTGCTGGTTTCCGACGGTAACTTTTTCATCTATGTGGATAACGAACTGGAACAGGTGACCTACCTGCCATTATCGAAAACACCAGCCAATCTGTTGTTGCGCAAGAATTTTTCGTTGTCCGAGGGGTTGATCCTGACCGGCCTCAAGGAAGAGGGATCGGTAATCAGGTTCGAGGTCGCCGATTCAAGCAACCCGGATCTTGGCCGGGTAACGCTGACCTTCAACCGCGACCCGCTGTCCCTGAAGAGCTGGACCGTGCTGGACCCGCAGGCACAGCGCATTCAGGTAACGCTGGTAAACCCGCTATATGGCAATAAACTGGACCGGTCGCTGTTTATCTATGTAAATAAATTCAACCGGCGCGAGGAATGAAATGGCGGCCGCGCGTCGATCGGCGTTTTTTTTGAGGGCTTGAAAAACATGACTGAACAAGGGCTTCCCATCGTGGGCGTTCCCTGCTGCGTCGAGGCGCAGGATGAAGGCGCGATCTTCCACAAGGTCGGCGAAAAATACGTCATGGCGGTCGCGCAAGCATCGCATTGCATGCCGCTGGTGATTCCGGCGCTGGGCGAATGGTACGACCCCTATGAACTGGCATCCAACCTGGATGGGCTGTTTCTTACCGGCAGCCCGTCGAATGTAGAGCCGCATCATTACAAGGGCGAGGCCAGCCGGCCCGGTACCCATCACGATCCGGTACGCGATGCCACCACATTGCCGCTGATCACCGCCGCGCTTGAGGTCGGGTTGCCGATTTTCGCCATCTGCCGTGGCCATCAGGAACTGAACGTCGCGCTGGGCGGCACGCTGCACCAGAATATCCATGAGCTAGAGGGCAAGAACGATCATCGTTCCGACACCTCCAGGCCGCTTGACGAGCGCTATCTGGAACGCCACCCGGTTACGCTGACACCCGGCGGCGTGCTGCATACCCTGTCCGGCGGCCAGCCGACGGCGATGGTGAATTCGCTTCATGCGCAAGCCATCGACCGCATCGCCGACCGGTTGGAAATCGAGGCGATCAGCGACGATGGCGTGATCGAAGCGGCCAGCGTCAAGGGCGCCGAAAGCTTCGCCCTGTCGGTACAGTGGCATCCCGAACATCCGCTGGCGCTGGAATGGGCGCTGTCGCGCGCCATGTTCGCCGCCTTTGGCGAGGCCTGCCGCCAGCGCAAGGCTTCGCGCGGCGGCACCGTGCGCCGGGGCGGCCGCAGCCGAAACCACGCCGCCTGACCACCCGCACCCTTCCCCAACTTCACGGCCCGGCCGCGTTCAGGACGCGGCCGGCTACCGAAAGGATGTTTTTTCCTCATGCGTATCGCTACCTGGAACGTTAATTCCGTCCGCCTGCGGCTGCCCTTGCTGGAGAAGCTCGTGGCGCAGCGTTCGCCCGACGTGATCTGCCTGCAGGAAACCAAGGTGGTCGATGATACGTTTCCGAAAAAAGATATCGCGGCAATGGGTTACGAGCATATCGAAGTAAGGGGCATGAAAAGTTACAATGGCGTCGCGGTGCTGTCCCGCCTGCCCCTGAAGCGGCTGAATGACCAGCCCTTTTGCGGCCGCGACGATTGCCGTCATCTCGGGGTACAGGTCGACGGCATCGATGTGCATAGCCTTTATGTCCCGGCCGGGGGCGACGAACCGGACCCGGCCATCAATGATAAATTCGCCCACAAGCTTCAGTTCATGGATGAAATGGCGGTCTGGTCGAAACAGTTGAAGGAACAGGGCCGACCCGTGGTTCTGACCGGTGACTTCAACGTCGCGCCGCTTGAAACGGATGTCTGGTCGCACAAGCAGCTTCTGAAAGTGGTCAGCCACACCCCCATCGAGGTCGAAAAGTTCGACATTGCCCAGGCGGCGGGGGGCTGGATCGACGCGGTGCGCAATTCGATCCCGGCGGAAGAGAAGCTTTATTCCTGGTGGAGCTATCGGGCGCGTGACTGGGCGGCGGCGGACCGCGGCCGGCGGCTGGATCATATCTGGGCATCGCCGGATCTGGCGGGACGGCTTTCCAACGCCTCGATTCTGCGCGACGCGCGGGGCTGGGAAAAACCGTCAGACCATGTTCCTGTAATCGTGGATATTGATTAGGGCCGCGCATAACGTCGCGATTAACTAGGCATTAAGCCTTTTTATCGGCCATGGCTATGTTCCAAGCCTAATCAGCAAGGTTCCGTTACGAGTCGCGGAAAAAACGAACGAGTACGGAACAAACCGGCATCATCGACATGCGGCCCTGTCGCGGCCTATCATCTTGCCTGGGCAAGAACGCCCGAAACATCGAGGCGAACAACGCATGATTTTGTCGATGGGCGCGGGGAAAGACCCAATCAATGATCGTGATTGCCGGCATGCCCTGGCGATTACGGTACTGGCTACGCGATCCGGCAATTCCGGGGCAGGGGCATGATGGTGCGATTTGCCGTTATTCGCCATGCCCCAACCGACTGGAACGCGATCGGGCGGGTGCAGGGTCGTTCCGACATACCGCTGAGCGCGGAAGGGCGCGACCGCGCGGCAGCCTGGCGTTTACCGGCTGAACTGGGCGGATTCCGGGCGATTGCCAGCCCCTTGTCGCGCGCGGTCGAGACCGCGGAGCTCTTGCTTGACCGGCCGGTCGCCACCGACCGGCGGCTTGTGGAAATGGACTGGGCCGGCTGGGACGGCCGAAGCCTTGAAGATCTTCGTGCGGAAATCGGCGATTTGCGGGCGGCGTGGGAAACAGAAGGGCTGGATTTCCGCGCGCCCGGCGGCGAGAGCGCGCGCGACGTCCAAATCCGCCTGGCGTCCCTGTTGATTGAAATTGCCGATCAGGGACAGCCAACCGTGGCCGTTACCCACCGGGGCGTCATCCAGGCCCTTTATGCCCTGGCCACCGGTTGGGATATGACCGGAGAACCGCCGGAACGGCTTCGCGACGATTGCATTCATATTTTTCATTTATCGGCGGAAGGCGCGCCATCGACCGGGATTTTGAACCTTCCGCTTGATGATGCATGAGGCGGTAAAGCCACTGGGGCGCATATCCATTAATCTTCTGGCGCCCAGGCGCCATGGCGCCATGGCGCCACGACACCATGGCGCCGCACGGCTCATCCGCCTCGGGTGACCGGAACCGGCGCAATGACCTTCATGTTCGACAATGCATCGAGCAGCCCTCCCAGCCCTGCCCTGTCCTGATCCGGAAATTCTTGCGCCAGCTGATCCTCGGAAAATTCAGGCCGGTCGACAATCCAGGCAACCGTCGCTTCCTGGCCCGGCGGAATCGGCACCGCCCCCTTCCCCCCGGCCAGCAACCATTTGTCACCCTGCTGCGCCACCGACAGGCCCTTGGCGATCAGCCGGAACTTTCGGCCCACCGCTTCAACGGGAAGCGCGATACCGCCACGGGGATAGCGGTATTTTCCTTGAAATTCGATCATGCCCCGCGCCGCTTCGGGTCCATGCAGCAGCGCGCCGATCCTGTCGCCCAGCGCGCCCAACCACGCGGCAACCGCCGCCTCGCCCTCGTCCGGGCGCGGCATGTTGCGGCGAAACAGAACGTCGTCGACCATCGCCGCCTTGATCATGTCCACCACATCGAGCCCGATAACATGGGTCACGCCGAAGGCGATATGGATCGTGCCGTCGCTCGTCGCCATGGCATCGTGATAAAGGCCGCGCGGAATATAGAGCAGATCGCCGGGACGCATGAGAACCTGCCGGGCAACCGCCCCGCGGTTCTTATCGTGCCAATCCTGTCCGAAGGATTTGAATTTCGGATGGGCGATCGGGTCGTCCATGCGGGTTTCATAGATGTTCCACAGCTTTTCGCCGGCCACATGGATCGCAATCACATCATGGGTGTCGAAATGGCTACCGAAAGCCTGGTGCTGCCGCCAGGAACAATAGAGATTTGCCTGAACCTTGGCGCCCAGCCGGTTTTCCATCGCCGCCGCAACCCCCGACATCACCGGCGTCAGGCTGTCGATATCGTTGGTAACCAGCGAAGCCCCCCGGCGCAGAAACTCCATGACCCGGGTGGCGTTGGGCTGCATTACGTCGAAGCCGTCGCGGTTATTCACCGGATCGCAATAGGAAGCCGCCGGCAGGGTCTTGTTGTCCAACACCAGCATCAGCGATTTCGACGTCCAGCTGGCGGTCTGGTTCAGGATGCCGGTCAGGATTTCCCACGACATCACATTTTCGAACTTTGCCGCGCCACCCTCGATATGCAGAAATTTCTTGCCGTAATAATCGGCGAAAAACTCCGCCTCCCCCACCGGATGCAACAGATCGGCAAAGGTCGGGCTGGCACCAACGATCACAGGATTTTCAGTCATCAAAACAGGCCCTCCCGGCCGCTGGCCGGATTCACGGTCGCCCCGATGGACAAAACCGCGCCAGCATATAATCGCATTTGCCCGCCATGGATCTCTTGCCGTCGCCTTATTGGCTGGATCGCCCGCCGGGTCCACAAGCGGCCAATATGCCGCGCGCACAACATGCCGCAAGCAATTTTTCGTCACGCCGATTCAGCCGCGGGCTCTTTGCCGGACGGGGCGGCTCTGCTAGATTCCGGCAAGCCATTGAACCACCGGAAAAACCATCATGAACGAAACCGTCGCCAATCTTCAGCGCGTCCTTGGCGAGATCGCTTCGGCGGCCAGGGAGGCGGACCGCGCACCCGGCGATGTGAGGCTGGTCGCGGTCAGCAAAACCCACGATGCGGACAGCATTCGCCCGGTATTGCAGGCCGGCCACCGCCTGTTCGGCGAGAACCGGGTGCAGGAGGCGGCGGAAAAATGGCCGGGCTTGCGCGCGGAATTTCCCGATGTCCGGCTGCATCTGATCGGCCCGCTGCAAACCAACAAGGTTCATCAGGCGCTGGGGCTGTTCGACGTGATCGAAACGGTCGACCGGCCGAAACTGGCCCGCGAAATTGCCAGGGAAGCGGAAAAAACCGGCCGCATGCCGGACTGTTTCATTCAGGTCAATACCGGTGCGGAACCGCAGAAAGCGGGGGTTTTGCCCGAAGAAGCCGACGCCTTCATCGAAAGCTGCCGCAAGGAATTCGGTTTGCCGATCAAGGGGTTGATGTGCATTCCGCCGCTCGACGAAGAGCCCTCGCTGCATTTCGCGCTGCTGCGGGAAATCGCCCGGCGCAACGATTTGACCGAGCTGAGCATGGGAATGAGCGGCGACTACCCGGTCGCCATTGCCTTCGGCGCAACGCTGGTGCGGGTCGGAACCGCTATTTTCGGGGCGCGCGAGCCTTATCCGGCGGGTTAACGCGGATCGTATCGCCCGGCCGGCATCGGGCCAGGACCGCCAGCAGATCTTCCTGCGCCAGCGCGACGCAGCCCTCGGTCGGCGCGTAATCGGGCCGCGCCACATGCATGAAGATGGCGCTGCCCTTGCCGGGCACCGGCGGGTCGTCGTTATGACCCAGGATTAAGATAACGTCGTAAACCTCGTCGTCACGCCATAATTTTTCGTGTCTGGCGGAAAATGGCAGCCCCACCGGG
>JAOUMF010000088.1 GCA_029881615.1 Alphaproteobacteria bacterium
AGCCGTGGCGCGACCGCGGCCGCGCGGCCGACCGCATGAATCGCCGGGTAATTCCGTTCGAGCAACTCTTCGCCCACCGTTACCGCGAACTCGGCGTTGAATTCGCCGGCCAGGTCTTGCGCGGCCCGCGCCAGATCGGCCGGTCCCATATCGCCGGCCGGGGTGTTGATCAGGTCACGCACCTGATTTGTGGCGGTTGCCGCGGCGATAACCCAGGTTCGGTCGGCGCCCTTGGGCCAGGCAAGATTGCATTCGGGCGTTTCGTTCTTCTTGTAGCGGCTGAAGGCATATGAACCCAGCGCCCAGCCCAGCGCCGCGCGGTTGGCCGCCTCGGCCGACAGTTCGCCGTCGATGCGATAGTTTCCCGCCGGCAGGGCCACCGCCGCGCCGCCCCAGGACCAGATGTCGTTATCTCCCTCGACACCCACCAGCGCGCCGCCGATCGGGCTGCCGTTGCCGCCGGGAAGCAACAATACGGTTCCTGGCTTGGCCTTGAATCCGGCGGCGGCGATCCAGCCGGCTGTACCGTTCGAAAGACGGGCCGCAACGTTAGACAGCGCGTCGGGCCCAACCGGGATCAGGGGAATCGATGTGGTACCGTCATCTTCGATCAGGCAATCAACCGGCACGTCAGTTCTCCTAGCAGCCGAATTCAGTTCTGGATCAAATACCATCCAGGCTGTTTCTAGCCGTGGCGGCCAGACAGGGCAAATTATTCCGAAATCGGTGCGGCCGGCCGGTCAGCACTGCGGCGTGGGAAGCGCCCTGATATCGATCAGTTCCTCGCGCGTCGTGAACATCTCATTGTTTTGCGTGGCCAGGCTGGTGACGCCATTGGCGTGCGCCAGGGCCGTTACCTGAATATTTCCGGCTGGTCCCTGGCTGAACATCTTGGTTTCGAGCAACCATCCCGCTTGGGATATCAGATTGGCGTCTCCGCTTGGATTAACCGACGGGACGACGCCACGCTTGCGAACGGTATAGGTATGGTTCGTAATATCGCCATCGCTGAATATCAGCTGTTTCCACTGTTTCTTGCCGGCGCCCAATTGGTCGATCGATCCAAGAGTGGACGCAATCGTAAAGGCCGTGCCGGCGGGAAGATCCAATGTTTCGCCCTGGGGTTCCCGATAGGTAACGACACCGGGTTTTCCCGCGCCCTGCAGTTTGGCGACGCCTTTTTTGTGATTTATGACGTCGCCGTTCAATTGTGTAAGCGTGTCGAACTCCATCCTGTTTCCGTCGAGCGCTTCATAGGTTCTGGATATTGCCTTGATCTGGGACTCGGTCCCGTTGATCGTAAAGTTGAAAATCATCCTGGTAACTATTTTCCATTTCTGGCAATCGCGCGAGATACTGTAGCGCGTGGTCCCCTCCCATGATTGAAGTTCCCCGGGCCCATGATATTTCTTCAGCGTCGAGGCGTAGGTGGCTTCATGGGGCACGATTTCGGCCGCGGATAGCAGCGACATCGGGAATATGGCCAAGGTTGCGGCCAGGGTTGCAACAATCCTCATCTTGCGATTCCTTATCTTTATTGTTGAAGCTGGCGGCTCGCCATGCTTGAAACGCGAGACACGCCTTTAGTGTTTTCTGCTTCACATTCTCGCGGAACGGGTGTTTCTATTCCGTTAATGCGCGGCAAATCCCTGGTAATCGCGATGCTCAACCGAGGAGAATATCCGTAATGCCGGACCTGACATTGATTGTCGGCAACAAAAATTATTCGTCATGGTCGCTGCGGGCGTGGCTGTCCTTGCGCATGGCCGGGTTAGCCTTCGACGAGATCGTGATACCCCTGGATCAACCCGATACCGCGTCGCGTATTCGAGAATATTCTCTGGCCGGGCGCGTGCCGGTTCTGCGCCATGGCGATCGCACAATCTGGGACTCGCTGGCGATTTGCGAATATGCCGCGGAACTGGCGCCGGATGCCGGTCTTTGGCCGGAGGATCGGACTGCCCGTGCCGTGGCGCGCGCCGTCAGCGCGGAAATGCATTCCGGTTTTGCCGTTC
This sequence comes from Alphaproteobacteria bacterium, assembly GCA_029881615.1. Classification (GTDB taxonomy): domain Bacteria; phylum Pseudomonadota; class Alphaproteobacteria; order UBA8366; family JADFVY01; genus JADFVY01. The sequence continues at coordinate 2,016 of JAOUMF010000088.1, forward strand.
TTCGCGGGGCATTGCCGATGAATATCCGCGCGGACCGTCCCGGTGTCCCCATTTCAGACGACACAAGGGCCGATATCGATCGCGTTTGCCGGATCTGGGGCGATTGCAGAGAGGAATTCGGCAAGGATGGACCGTTTCTGTTTGGTCCTTTCTGCATCGCCGACGCCATGTTTGTGCCGGTTGCCGCGCGTTTTCGCGGCTATGGCATCAAGGTGGATGAAACTGCGCGGGATTATATTGAGGCCGTGCTCTCCCTGCCAGCGATGCAGGAATGGTCAGGGGCCGCAATGGCGGAACCCTGGATTCTGGAGAGCGAGGAGATCGGCGCCGGATAGAGAGCCGGGCCGGAGCCGATCACCCTGTGCAAGTTCCGTATCGATGCGGTCAAACGTGACCCGCGCTAGTTGATAACCGAAGCATTGGTTATCGACGGGTCTTCGCCGGTATCGCCGTTCTGCGGCTCGTCAACGCCTTCCGCAGGCGTCTTTTCGACATCCTCGACCGGGGCCGCTTCTACGTCTTCGCCTTCGACGGGCATGACCTTTTCGACGACCGCTTCACAGTCTTTGGAGGCTTTTGCTTCATCTGTCGTGCCCGCATCCTGAACTTCAGCGGGTTTTTCGCCATCGACGACATCTTCTTCTTTTCTGGCCACTACGGCATCGATGCAGTCCATTGACAGCTGAAGTTCTTCCGGTGGTTTGGGGCGGTTGCAGTTTGGCGCCGGAAGCTGTCTGACCTCGGTCAGTTCCGCATTGATCGTGGTAATGCCGGATTTCATCTTCATGAAGCTGGCTACGCCGCTGTCATGAATCTGGATCATCGTGTAGGCTTCTTCTTCTTCTTCCTTCAGATCCTCGTCTTTGTCTTTTTCTTCATCTTGACCTTCGGGAATTGGCGTGGCGCGCAGTCGCCAGGAGCGACCGTCGACCAAGCCGGCATCTCCCTTGGGCGGGATCGCCAGGATAATCGGTTCGCCACCAATATTTCGGATTTCAACGAATTTCGCTTGTGGGTCGAAGTAGTTGTGCTTTGCGGTGGTTCCTTCGGTGATCAAGGCTTCCACGATCTGGCGCATGGCGGTGATCGGCATTTCCACCCCCTTGGGTAGTTTCCGCTCGTACCGCTTCGGTTTTTCGTATTTTACCGTGCCAGGCTCGCCATCGGCCGGTATCGTGGCGCTGCCGCGATAATCCAGGCGGCCTTTGCCGGACAGATCCTGCCAGTAAACGAAATTGATGTTCTGTCCGTTCAGGCTCTCGCGCTGACGGAACATGGTATGAGTGCGGGATTTTTCCCCGCTATCCAGTTCAAGCAGGAACAGAAATTCGGAATGCGATTGCCAGTGCGCGCAATCGCGTTTGACACGCATGCCCATGGCGCCTTTGGCGGTGATGACCGCACCTTTGTAGTCTATTTCGGCAAGGCTGAGCCTGTAGGTGGCCTCGTAACTTGCAAGACCGGTGCTTTGGGCGAGGGCGGCGGAACTACCCATGCTCAGCGCCAGAATTGCCAGGGGCAGAGATTTCAATTTACGCGTCATTGTCTTTTGCCTTCGTTTAATCTGGATATCGACGGCCAGATTCTGAAATGTCCTTGTATGCAGTCGGGCCGGAACCGGTCAGCAGTCGGGGATCGGTTCGCCTTTCAACCAGGCGAGCGTGCCCTTGAACGCGAATGGGCCAAGATCGATGGTCGTGTCGCTGACCACGCCATTGGCATGAATTTTCGACGTTACGGTTCGGGCCGGGGTCTGGCTTTCGCTGCCCATCACGAAATACTGTGTCGTGAAGCGCCAGGCCGGGGTGTCCAGCAATTCGGCGTTGCCGTCGGGAATGATCGGGTTGTCGATCTTTTCAAGCTGGGTCGGGCGGTATACCGCCCGAAACGCATCATCTTTGTTCAGGCCGTCGAAGATTATGAATTCAGGCTGTAGCGAGCCGGCTTCCAGGCTCTCGAGTTGCCTCCGCAAGGCGTCAAACGGAAAAATTGCCGCCGGATCGACCTCCGCCCTTCGATCATCGGGCCAGTTATATTTCACTTGGACACCGAGAAGGCGCATTTTGATCGTGTTGTCGTTTTTGGCCGCTTCCGCCTGCTCGGCGGCTTTTTTCGCTTTTGCTTCGGCTTCGGCTTGCGCCGCCGCGGGATCTATCGGTGCCGCTTGTTGTCCGGCGGCTTTCGACGCGTCCTCCACGGTCTCGTCCTCGACCTCAATCAACGTGCCACCTTCGGGCCGTATCGCATCGCCGGTGATAATTGCCACGGTTTTCCCATTTAACGTGGTGCGTGACCAGAACCAGTATTGCTGTGCGCCTACAGCTTCTCGCAAACGTTCTTCAATGACGATGTGTGTTCTGCGATCATCGGTGTATTTGAGGGAGAAATCGATATGACGGTCGATCCCGTAATGGAAGCAGTCGCGATAAACCTTTACCTCCATGGTTCCGCTGGAGTTTTTCGCGAAACCCTCGATCTTCATTTCGTCGAGGGTAAGGCGGTACATCGCCTGGTGAGGAACGATTTCGGCTGATATGGCTGGGTTGGAACCAGTCAGGCCGATTAACGCCGCCGCCGCAAATTTCAAACGAATCTTCATCGCAAAACGCCAATATTCTGTTTGGAACAGTGTGCCGTACAAGAACTGCTTGCGGCCCGCTGGAGAGACCGGCCTCTTCAGGATATCCGCTCAGTTCTCTGTGAATAAAGCCACAATTAGGTTAATCTCGCGTAAAGGCGCGCGCTTTCGTCCCTGATTTTCCAAAAATGTTCTCTGGTGAATATCGCTGAGGCGGCCAATTTTCCGCGCCGCCTTTGGCACGGGATATGCATAAAATGCCGTTTATATGAATGTGGCTGATAATGGGTAGGCTGCAAGGCGACAGGGCGGAATGCGATATGCAGCAGGAAATGATTAAAGATCAGGCCAAGTCCGAAGAGGTTTCGAAGGGCTATGTCCTTGTCGTTGACGATGATGAGTTCAGTCGCGATCTGGTGTCGCGCCGGATACAGCGCGCCGGCTATATGGTGACCACCACAGGCGACGGCAGGAAGGTTCCCGACCTTCTGGCACGGCATGAATTCAATCTGGTTCTGCTTGATCTTGTGATGCCGACAATTGGCGGGCGAGAGGTTCTTGCCTCCATCCGCACCGAACATAGTCTCTACGAACTGCCGGTTATCATGGTGACGTCGAACACCGACGGCGACGAAATCGCGGAATGTTTCCGCGGCGGCGCCAATGATTATGTCACCAAACCATTCGAAACACAGGCGCTGCTTGCCCGGGTGGAGGCGCATATTGCCCGGCAAAGGGCGGAGACGGCGCTGAAGCAATCGCAAGACGAACTGGAACTTCGCGTGGAGCAGCGCACTGCTGAATTGCAGCGTGCGAACAGGGATTTGGAAGATGCGCGCAATACGCTTACCGACGCGCTAGAAGCCATCAATGATGGCTTCGTCTTGTGGGATGGCGATAGCCGACTGGTTGCCTGTAACCGGCGATACAGGGAGTTTTTTGGTAAGAATGCGTCCTTGGTGCGGCCCGGTGTTGCATTCGAGGACATAATGCGCAGGCAGGCGGAAGGTGGTGCGTTACGCGCTGCCCTTGGGCGAAGCGACGCGTGGCTGGAACAAAGGCTGACGCGTCACCGGAATCCTGCCGGAGCCTATGAAGAGGAATTTTCCGACGGTTCCTGGGCGCGGATGAGCGAAACGCGTGCCAGCAACGGGCGAACCGTGGGGCTGTGCACCGATATTACCGGAATCAAGCGGCGCGAAATAGCGCTCAAGACTTTTGCAGAGACCAATCGGCGATTGGCGGCCGCCGTGAACGCAACAAACAGCGCCATTTTGATTACCGATCCGAACCGCATCGGCAACCCGACAGTTTTCGCTAATCCGGCCTTTAGTGCGATGACCGGATGGCCGGTTGAAGAGGCGCTTGGACGTGACCGGAAGATGTTGGCCGGCGCCGAAACCGACATGGCCGAAGTCGACCGTCTTGAGAGCTGTATTCGAAACGGGGTGCCGGGGAGCGGAGAGCTTAAACTCTATACGATGGATGGCCGACCCTTCTGGGCCGAAATCAATGCCAGCCCCATTCGCGACGGCGACGGCCAGGTGGTGAACTGGGTTATCATCCAGACCGACATAACGGCCCGCAAGGAAACCGAGGAACAGCTGCATCAGTCACAGAAGATGGAAATGATCGGGCAGCTTACCGGCGGGCTGGCGCATGATTTCAATAATCTTCTGACGGTCGTTCTGGGCAATCTGGAATTCGTGCTTTCACAAGATGCGCCACTTGATAGCGCGACGCGCGAGCATCTTCATGCCGCGTTCGATGCAAGCAAGCGGGGTGCCGCGTTGACCAAACGCATGCTGGCCTTCGCGCGCCGGCAGACCCTCACCTTGAAACCGACTGATTTACGGCGAGTCGTCGACGAGTTCCGGGATTTCCTGGATCGTTCCCTGGGCAATGGCACGACCCTGATCTGCGATTCCGATGAAAAATTATGGCCCGCATTGATCGACCGGGGCCAATTGGAAAACGCGATCTTGAACCTTGCGGTAAACGCGCGCGATGCGATGGATAATGCCGGCACGGTCATGGTGCGGGCATCCAATAAATCCCTGAAAGGGAGTGTCGATGTCGCGGGCCAACCCATTCCCGACGGCCAATATGCGTGTATCGCCGTATCGGATACTGGCACGGGGATGTCTTCGGAAATCATCGAAAAAGCGATTCAACCGTTCTTCACAACCAAGGAATCGGGCAAGGGAACCGGCCTCGGGTTGAGCATGGTTTATGGCTTCGCCTCGCAATCTCAAGGCTTTCTTTGCATCGACAGCGTTCCGGGCGAGGGCGCGACGGTCGAACTTTGCTTTCCGCGCGCGATATCGTGCGCCGCATTGGAAAAGCCTGAGGGAAACATGGTTGTCGAGGGCGGAAACGAGGTCATCCTTCTGGTTGACGACGAACCGCAGGTGCGGACCATTGCGGCAATTCAGCTTCAAAGGCTGGGTTATGAGGTTCTGCAGGCCGAAGATGGATATGAAGCGTTGGAGTTACTGGATCATTCGCCCGAGATCGATATTCTGGTTACCGATATCGGGCTGCCCGGCGGCATGAACGGACTGGATTTGGTGGCGGCGGTTCGCAAACGAAAGCCAGGTATCTCAGTTCTCTACATTTCCGGATATTCCGATGGCAATTCGTCCGAGTCCGCCGAGCAGGATACCGACGCGGAATTTCTTGCCAAACCCTATGACAAACAAACCCTGGCCGCCGCGGTTCGGTGTGCCTTGAAGGTGGTATGACCCTTTATACATAGCGACAGTTATGGTTCGGCC
>JAOUMF010000089.1 GCA_029881615.1 Alphaproteobacteria bacterium
GCCGCCGGTTTGCTTGGTCACCGCGGCGACGATTGCGGCCGAAACCTTCTCGATGTCTTCGTCGGTCAGCGTCCGTTCCGTTGGCTGCAGCGTGACCGCGATCGCCACCGATTTCCGGTTTTCGCCAACACCTTTGCCTTCATAAACGTCGAACAGGCGGACATCGGCAATCAGCACCTTGTCGGCGCCCTTGGCGGCGCGGATCAGGCTTTCGGCCGTAACGTCCGCATCCACGACAAAGGCAAAATCGCGACCCAGAGGCTGGAACGGCGAGGGCCGCAGCAGCGGCCTGGTCTTGCCGCCCTTGCCGCGGGGCATCGGTGCCTTGTGTATGAAGATTTCGAATCCGGCGGCAGGGCCCTTTACATCCATGGCTTTTAGCACCCGCGGGTGCAACTCGCCGAACCAGGCCAGGACATTCGGTCCCAGGCGCAGTGCGCCCGACCGGCCGGGATGATACCAGTTCGGCGCATCTCGACTTACCTGAAGGTTGTCCACCGGCGTACCGCAGGCCGCCAGAACCGCCAGCGCATCGGCTTTTACATCGAAAACGTCGACCGGGCGGGGCGGCTGTGCCCAGTGGCGCGGTCCGCTGCGACCGGTGCGCACGCCGGCGGCCAGAATATCCTCGCCCTCGGGTGTGTCGTCGCGCCATGCCGGGCCAACCTCGAACAGGCCAACGTCGCCATAGCCGCGGTCCGCATTCCGGCCGGCAGCCGCTACAAGGTTGGGCAGGATCGATGGGCGCATGACCGACAGGTCGGCGCTGATCGGGTTTTCCAGACGCAGAGAATCCGGCACGCCGCCAAACAGGCTCGCCTGATCTTCATGCATGAAGGACCAGGTAACCGCCTCCATCATGCCGCGACCCGCCAGGGTCTTGCGGGCAAATCCTTCGCGGCGCTGACCGACGGTCAGAATCAGTTCGGGCAGGCTGCTGTCACGCTGCAGGGGCACGATCGGGATATTATCGAACCCGTTAACCCGCAAAATTTCCTCGACCAGGCAGGCCTCGCCGTCGATATCGGGGCGCCAGGACGGTGTTGTAGCGACGATCTGGCCTTCGCTGGTGTCGGTCGTGAAGCCCAGCGCGCCCAGAATACGGCGCTGGCCATCGACATCCATATCCACCCCGCCCAGCGTCATGACGCGATCGGGGCGCAAGGTGATTTTCTTTTCGGTATCCGGCATTTCGCCGGCGATGGACAGCTCGCTGACCTCGCCGCCGCAGATTTCCAGCACCAGCCGGGCGGCCGCTTCGGCGCCCCACAGGGCCGACGCCGGGTCTACCGTGCGTTCGAAGCGATAGCGCGCATCCGATTCGATGCCCAGCTTGCGGCCGGTGGCGGCAGTGCGGATCGGGTCGAACAGGGCGACTTCCAGGAACATTTCCGTGGTGTCGTCGTTACAGCCGGATTCCTCGCCGCCCATCACGCCGGCGATACCATGCACGCCCTTGCCGTCGGCGATGCATGTCATGTTTTCGTCGAGCGTGTATTCCTTGCCGTCCAGCGCCATGATCTTTTCGCCGGCCTTGGCCAGGCGCATGGTCAACGTTCCGCCCTCCAGCTTGTCGGCGGCGAATACATGCAGCGGGCGGCCCAGATCGAAGGTTACATAGTTGGTGATATCGACCAGCGCTGAAATGGGGCGCAGGCCGATGGCCAACAGGCGGCGCTGCATCCAGTCCGGGCTGGGACCATTCTTCAGGCCGCGGAAATAGCGGCCCACCACCATCGGGCAGGCGCTGTCCGCATCCTTCGAAAACTTGCGTTCCCACTGAATAGGGCTCTTGAACGTGCCCTTGATCTTCTTGGCCGCCGGAAAGGGTTTCAGCTTGCCGATGCCGGCGGCGGCCAGATCGCGGGCCACCCCGTATACGCCCAGGCAATCGCCCCGGTTCGGCGTGATCGCGATATCGATGACCGGATCGTCCAGCCCCATCAGCTTGGCGAAGGGGGCGCCGATCTCCGCGTCCTCGGGCAGATCAATAATGCCTTCATGGGCGTCCGACAGTCCCATTTCACGCTCGGAACACAGCATGCCGTTGGATTCTTCGCCCCGGATGACGCCCTTTTTCAGGTCGACCCCGGTACCCGGGATGTGGGTGCCGGCTGGTGCAAAAACACCCTTCATGCCGGCGCGCGCATTCGGCGCGCCACAGACGACCTGGATCTTTTCCTTGCCGGTATCGACAATACAGACGCGCAGGCGATCCGCATTGGGGTGCTGTTTTGCTTCGACGACATGCCCGACAATGAAGTCGGCAAGATCCTTGGCCGGGTCGTGAACTTCTTCCAGTTCCAGCCCAAGCGCGGTCAAGGCATCGGTGATCTCGTTCAGCGACGCGTCGGTGTCCAGGTGATCTTTCAGCCAGGAAAGCGTGAACTTCATGGGGTCAACCCCCTGAACAGGGTGGGGACTTCAAGCGGCACGAAACCGTAATGCTTCAGCCAGCGTAGATCGGCGTCGAAGAAGGTGCGCAGATCGGGAATGCCGTATTTCAGCATCGCGAGGCGTTCAATCCCGATGCCGAAGGCGAAGCCCTGATATTCCGCCGGATCGATGCCGCAGGCAGCCAGAACCTTGGGATTCACCATGCCGCAGCCGAGAATTTCCAGCCAGTCGTCGCCAGCGCCGATTTTCAGCTCGCCGCCCTTGCGGGTACAGCCGATGTCGACCTCGGCCGACGGCTCCGTGAAGGGGAAATGGCTGGGCCGGAAGCGCAGCGGGATATTCGGCACCTCGAAATAGGCGCTGCAGAATTCGACGAGGCAGCCTTTCAGATGCCCCATATGGACCCGGCCGATCTTGTCGATGATCAAGCCCTCGACCTGATGGAACATCGGCGTATGGGTCATGTCGCTGTCGCACCGATAGGTGCGGCCCGGCGCGATGATGCGCAGGGGCATGCCCGACCCGTCCTTTTTCGCCATCGCCGCTTGCATGGCGCGAATCTGAACCGGCGAGGTGTGGGTGCGCAACACCATGCGGCTACCGTCTTCCTTTTCCGGCAGATAGAAGGTGTCGTGCATCTGCCGGGCGGGATGTTCAGGCGGTATGTTCAGGGCGGTGAAATTATGGAAGTCGTCCTCGACGTCCGGGCCTTCGGCAATGGAAAATCCCATCTCGCCCAATATCGCGACGATTTCGTCCAGGGTCTGGCTGATCGGATGCAGCCGGCCTTCGGTCTCGGGCCGCACGGGCAAGGTGACGTCGACTGTCTCGGCCGCCATCTGGCCTTCCAGTTCGGCTCCCTCCAGGGTGCTCTTGCGCGCCTCCATGGCGGTCGCGACAGCGTCCTTCACGGCGTTCAGGGCCTGGCCCGTTTCCCGCCGTTCGTCGGGCGACAGCTTGCCAAGCGTTTTCATCAGGCCGGTAATGCGGCCTTTTTTGCCCAACGCGGAAACGCGAAGTTCTTCCAGCGCCTCCGCCGAATCCGCAGATTCGACGGCGGCGAGAAGTTCTTCGCGCAGTGCTTTCAGATCATCCATCGGGAATTCGCCGCCGTTGGCCGGCGGCGCTCCACCATCAAACCCTTATTTCGCCGCCCCGGCCAGCGCATCGCGCGCCTGGCCGACAAGCGACTCGAATGCCGCCGGTTCGCTGACGGCGAGTTCGGCCAGAATCTTGCGATCCAGATCGATTTCCGCCGTCTTCAGGCCGTGCATGAACTGTGAATAGGTCAGGCCATGCAGCCGGGCACCGGCATTGATGCGCTGGATCCACAGACCACGGAAATCCCGCTTGCGCGTACGGCGGTCGCGGTAGGCGTATTGCAGATCCTTTTCGACCCGCTGGATTGCTGCCCTGAAGGTATTCTTCGCGCGACCGCGCGACCCTTTGGCCAGTTTCAGAATTTTCTTGTGACGGGCGTGCGATGTGACGCCCCGTTTGACGCGTGCCATTATTCAGACTCCTTGAATATCGGGGCTTCAGGCGTTGGGCAGGAAATAGCGCTTGACGACTTTGGCGTCGGAAGCGGCCATGATTTGCGTACCACGGTTGGTGCGTTTCATTTTCTGCGAACGGCGACGAAGCATATGGCTAAGGCCCGCGCTATTGAATCGCACCTTGCCACGCGCGGTCAAACTGAAGCGCTTTTTGGCGCTGCTTTTGGTCTTCAACTTGGGCATTTGATTTCCTTTCGTTGTAAAAGACGGCCGGGCATACCCTCTGGCCCGGACGCGCCAGTCCGTATGGAGTTTCAAACCCCATACCGCGCGGCCTTATAACGGTTGACGCGCGTCGATGCAAGGGGTGACGCAACGGAAGTTTCGGTGGCCGGCTGATTCCGGCCGGGACATCGTGTCCATGTGGTCCCTGTTTTGTCGCCGTCCAGTCGGATGGTTGTCAGAATCGCCGCCGCCGCCCGGCGAAATAAAAGCGGGTTGCCGCCGTTTGTCTTTGAAAATTCCGATAATTTAGATGTTTCTACGAGCCGCGTTAAATTTTGGTTAGGACAAGCGTGCGATATTTTGCCGACAGGATGGGCCGAAAGAGACCAAAGTGACCAAGGGCGATATACAACAACTGCTGCAAAAAAGTTTTCGCAGCCACCCGCCCCCGACCGGGGATGACCTGGTCATGGACAACGGGGATGAAAAGACAGTCAGGGAAATCCGCAACCTTTTTACAGGCAGGCGATGGTACGAACTCGACCCCGAATTCGTGATCGAGCATGCGGATCTGCTCTGGTTGATGGCTGTGTCGGCTCAGCGCTACTATATCCCCGCCTATCTGTTGGCGACATTTCATGTGTCGAAGGACTGGATTTACACCAACAACCTTCTTCTCAGCCTGTTTCTGCCGTTGCGCAACGAGGACGATCCGGCGCGCGATACATTCGTAAGGTTCCTCGAAGCGCTTACGCCGATTGAAAAATCGGCAATTCGTGCATTTCTGGATTTTACCGCAGCGGAACACCCTTCCCAGGGAGAGCGCGGCGCGGCCAAACTGGCGTTGAGCGTACTGTGGCGCAAGTTCGAGGCATTGCCCGTGGAGCAAGACCGCAAGAGCGCCTGACAAGGAAGACGTTGAGCCAGCCCATGGACAATCGGCCCGGCCGACGCCGCGACGAGCTAGAAGTCCTTCAGCAGGACATGGCTGCGTTTTTCAAGCGCGGAATAGTCTTGTGGGCGGTTCGCTGGACAATTGGATTCGCGATAATTGGTGTTGTTGTTAGCTTCAACCCGCAATGGCGCTGGCTGTGGTGGGTTGGCATTGGATTTGCCGCGTTGACGCCCTTCATGACGCTGGTCAGTCGAGAGATTCTTCGGCGCCAGGTTCGTCGCACTGAAAAGGTGCTGGCCGATTTCGAAAGCGTGATGCACGACAACCGGCCGGAAGCCTGAACCGCCGCAGAAAAAAGCGCGGGACCGTCGGCCCCGCGCTTTGTTCGATCGCAAGTTATGCTGCGTTCTATTTTATTTTATTGGCGCCAGCACCATGATCATCTGCCGGCCTTCCATCGTCGCCGGATGCTCGATCTTGGTTTCCTCGATGGTTTCATCGCGCACGCGGTTGAGCAATTGCATGCCCAGTTGCTGATGCGCCATTTCTCGCCCGCGGAACCGGATCGTCACCTTGACCTTGTCGCCCTCGCCGATGAATTTGCGAATCGCCCTCATCTTCACGTCATAGTCATGGGTGTCGATGTTCGGGCGCATCTTGATCTCTTTGACCTCGATGACCTTCTGTTTCTTTCGGGCTTCGCTCTTCTTCTTCTGTTCCTGGAATTTGAGCTTGCCGTAATCGAGAACCTTGCAAACCGGCGGATCGGCATTAGGCGAGATTTCAACAAGGTCCAACCCGGCCTGGGCAGCCTTTTCAAGCGCCTGGTCGATGGTAACGACGCCGATCATCTCTCCATCTGCATCGACCAGACGGACGGAGCTGACGGTGATCATTTCATTAATGCGTGGGCCTTCACGAGCCGGCGGTCCCGCATTGCGTGGTGGTCTGGCTATAGAAACCTCCTCAGTTTCTTTCACGAACGGACGAAATTCAAATTAGCTGCCGTCAAACACTTACGCGTCTGGCGGCCGCGATTCAGTCTTAAGTGTATGTAATGCATCCCCGAGCGCAAGAATTTCTTGATCCTTACCCCCAAGTCGCCGGATAGCAACGGTTCCAGCCTCGGCCTCGCGGGCGCCGACAATCAACATGACCGGCACTTTCGCATGGCTGTGTTCACGAACCTTGTAATTGATCTTTTCCGGCCTCAGGTCGATTTCAGCTCTGATTCCAGCCTCCACCAATGCTCGATGCACTGTTATAGCATACTCATCGGCATCGTTGGTGATGGTTGTGACCACCGCCTGCACCGGGGCCAGCCACAGCGGGAAACGCCCGGCATATTGTTCGATCAGCACGCCGATGAAGCGTTCGAACGATCCCAGAATGGCACGGTGTAACATGACCGGTCGATGTTTCACGCCGTCTTCGCCGACAAAGGCAGCATCCAGCCTTTCGGGCAGCACGAAATCGACCTGAAGCGTGCCGCACTGCCAGTCTCGGCCGATCGTGTCCTTCAACACGAATTCCAGCTTTGGCCCATAGAATGCGCCCTCGCCGGGGTTCAGCACATATTCCAGCCCGGCGGCCTTGGTCGCTTCGAGAAGCGCGGATTCCGCCTTGTCCCAGGTTGCGTCCTCGCCGGCGCGGACCTCTGGCCGGTCGGAAAATTTCACCACGACATCGGTAAAGCCGAAATCGCGATAAATCGACAGCAGCAGTTCGCAGAATGCCTTGGTCTCGGAGGTAATCTGGTCTTCGGTGCAGAAAATATGCGCATCGTCCTGGGTGAAAGCGCGAACGCGCATCAACCCATGCAGCGCGCCGGACGGTTCATAGCGGTGACACGATCCGAATTCAGCCATGCGCAACGGCAGATCGCGGTAACTCTTGATGCCCTGGCGGAAAATCTGCACATGGCCGGGGCAGTTCATGGGTTTCAGCGCCAGCATGCGGCCGCTTGTTCCGCCCTCGCCGGAACCGGATTCGTCCACTTCGGCAACGAACATGTTCTCGCGGAACTTTTCCCAATGCCCTGATCTTTCCCAGAGCGAGCGATCGACCAGCTGTGGCGTCTTTACCTCGATATAGTTGGCGGCTTCAAGGCGGCGGCGCATATAGCTCTGGCAGGCGCGATACAGAATCCAGCCTTTATGGTGCCAGAAAATACTGCCGGCGGCCTCTTCCTGAATGTGGAACAGGTCCATCTCGCGGCCCAGCCGGCGATGATCCCGCTTTTCGGCCTCTTCCAGCCTTGTCAGATATGCCTTCAGTTCCTTGTCTGTACGCCAAGCCGTACCGTAGATGC
>JAOUMF010000090.1 GCA_029881615.1 Alphaproteobacteria bacterium
GCCCAGCATGGATGCCTTCATTTCGGTCGGCAGGCCTTCGGCAAAGGCCATTTGCTTGTCCTCTATGCCGTCCTCCAGCCGCGCCCCTTTCGCGCGACCAACGGCGACGGTTTCGGCGATCAGATCGGCGAACAGCCGGCGGGTTTCCGTATCGGCCAGGATTGGCCCGATCGGCATGCGGGTTGCCGCGGTAACGCCCGCAAAAGGCGCCAGGAAGGCGAATTTGCGCCAGATATCGACGGCGATATCGGGCGATATGGTGGCCTCGAATCCGGCCTTCTTACAGGCCGCGTCGAAGGCCTCCAGTCGCGGGCTCGCACGCCCGTCCAGCTCGCCATATTTCAGCCAGGCCATTGTGCCGGTATGGCGGATCACGCCGGGTTCCTCGATCAGGGCGGCGATCGCGGCGACGCCGCCGACCGCATGTTTGTCGCCCAGCACCGCGGCGACCCGTTCTTCGGCATCGACGCCGTTCTGGAAGCATATCACCGCCGTATCCGGCCCGATCAGCGGCTTGCAGGCCTCGGCCGCCGAATCCACGTCCCACAGCTTGACGCAGAACATCACCACGTCGACCTTGCCGATCATGGCCGGGTCGCTCATCGCCTTGGCGGGATGCACCAGCACGTCGCCGTTCGGGCTGTAGACCCGCAGGCCCTTTTCGCGGATCGCAGCGCCATGCGCGCCGCGCGCGATGAAGGTGACGTCCGCGCCCGATTGCGCCAGTTTGGCACCGAAATACCCGCCGACACCGCCGGCTCCGATGATCGCTATTTTCATTATACCGCTGCCTTGCCGGGGTGAGCCAAAAGGGTAGTAACCACAGAGACACAGAGACACAGAGAATCTTGTCCGAGTTTCAAAGCACGAGCCTCCTGATACCGTCCTTGAGAACGGCTGAATTGAAATTCATGAGCAGACCTGTTCGGATCCCGCTTAGTTTTAGGTAGGTGAGCAATTGCGCATCATGGACGCGCTGCAGAATTTCGACGGTCTTGAGTTCGATGATCAATTTTTCTTCCACGACAATATCAATTCTGTATCCGCAATCCAGCCGCACTTCCTTGTAGCGGACGGGCAGAGCAACCTGTCTTTTGAATGAAATTCCCGCCGTATACAGCTCGTAGCAGAGACATTCCTCGTAAGCGGACTCCAGCAGGCCTGGTCCAAGTTGACGGTGAACCTCAATGCCCGAACCAATAACGCGATCGGTAAGGGGATCTCTTTTGCTTCCATCAACCAATCCACTCATCCGCTTTTCCATCCGCCGCCCGGTCCGGGGTTACCTCGTTCTCTCTGTGTCTCTGTGTCTCTGTGGTTCAACAAAACGGCACGTACCCATGCACGGACATTACTTGTCTCAGTTCAACGCGGCGCAGGCGCGCTGGATACGTTGGCAGGCTTCTTCCAGGGACTCGATGGAGGTGGCGTAGGAAATACGGAAATGCGGGCTAAGGCCGAATGCCTCGCCATGCACCACCGCCACGCCTTCGGCTTCCAGCAGGTAGGTTGCGAAATCCTCATCGGTTTTCAGGGTCTTGCCCTCCGGTGTCTTCTTGCCCATTGCGCCGGCGCATGACGGGTAGACATAGAACGCGCCCTCGGGCGTTGCGCAGGTCAGCCCGGTGGTCTGGTTCAACATGGAAACAACCAGGTCGCGGCGTTCCTTGAACGCCTTGTTGCGCTCGGCGATGAAGGAATGATCGCCGTTCAGCGCGGCAACCGAGGCCCATTGGCTGATTGTCGAGGTGCTGGTGGTCGATTGCGACTGGATCTTGTTCATCGCCTTGATCAGTTCGATCGGCCCGGCCGCGTAACCGACGCGCCAGCCGGTCATGGCATAGGCCTTGGAAAGACCGTTCAGCGTCAGCGTGCGATCGTAAAGTTCCGGCATGACCTGGGCGATGGTGGTGAATTCGAAATCGTCATAGATGACATGCTCGTACATATCGTCGGTCATCACCCAGACCTGGGGGTGCTTTTTCAGAACCTCGCCCAGCGCCGTCAGTTCCGCGCGGGTATAGGCGGCGCCTGTCGGGTTCGACGGCGAGTTCAGGATCAGCCATTTGGTCTTCGGCGTGATCGCGTTTTCCAGCGCCGCCGGTGTCAGCTTGAAATTGCCGCTTTCCGGGCAGTCGACGATCACCGGCTCGCCCTCGGCCAGCAGCGTGATATCGGGATAGCTGACCCAGTAAGGCGCCGGGATGATCACCTCGTCGCCAGGGTTCAGCGATGCCATCAGGGCGTTATAGATGCTCTGTTTGCCGCCGCAATTCACCGTGATCTGATCGGGTGTATAGGTCAGGCCGTTGTCGCGCTTGAACTTGTCGCAGATCGCCTGGCGCAGTTCGATGATGCCGGCGACGGCAGTGTATTTGGTCTTGCCGGCGGCCATCGCGTCGGCGGCGGCCTGTTTTATATGGTCCGGGGTGTCAAAGTCCGGCTCGCCCGCGCCCAGGCCGATAACGTCGCGGCCGGCAGCTTTAAGTTCCGCGGCCTTGGTGGAAACGGCAATGGTGGGTGAAGGCTTGATGCGTGACAGGCGGTCGGCGATGAAGGCCATGGCTGGTTTTCCCTGGACTTTGCGGTTGGACGGTTGAACGGCGGCACACTAGTCCTACCGGTCGCCGCTTTCAACGGAGAAGGTATGTTTCCCGGCAAAAAAGAACCGCCGGCAAGTTGAGGTGCCGGCGGGCAGGGTTGAACCGAAGGATCAGGTTGTTGGTTCATTATGTGTCGGGCGTCTCAGGGATGCGCCCTCAGTTTCGGTTCTCACGATCTTTTCAACAGGAATCGCTGGTTCAAATTTTGCGCCCGGCGGCATCTTCTTCGTTATTTGCATGCGATTCGATGTCGTTTGTTTTTCCGAAGAAATTCCTTTTCCGGAGTAAGAAACAAAGCCCCTGGACCCTTTGCCGAAGCCCACTCCTACGCTGCGCGCAGGCCGGCGAGAAACGTATCGAATTCGCCGCGCAGCCGTTCCGACTGCTTGGCGAGTTCGCCGGAGGATTGCAGCACCTGGGTCGCCGAGGCGCCGGTCGAAGACACCGCCTCCGACACGCCGCCGATGTTGCTGTTGACCTCTTGCGTTCCTTGTGCGGCTTGCTGGACGTTGCGGGCGATTTCGCGCGTCGAGGCCGCCTGCTCTTCCACCGCCGAGGCAATCGTGGTGGCGATGTCCGACACCTCGGCCACTGTCATACGGATCCGTTCGATCGCATCCACCGCATCGGTCGTTTCATTCTGCACCGACAGCACCTGAGCTGAAATCTCCTCGGTCGCCTTTGCCGTCTGGTTGGCCAGGTTTTTCACTTCCTGGGCCACCACCGCGAAGCCCTTGCCGGCCTCGCCGGCGCGCGCCGCCTCGATCGTGGCGTTGAGCGCCAGAAGGTTGGTCTGGCCCGCGATGTCGTTGATCAGGGTCACCACCTCGCCGATCTTTTGCGCCGCGTCGGAAAGCCCACGCACCGTCTCGCCCGTCGATTGGGATTCCGCCACAGCCCGGTCAACCACCTGCTTGGACTGCATCGCCTGACGCCCGATCTCCTGGATCGACGCCGTCAGCTCCTCGGCCGCCGTTGCAACCGTCTGCACGTTGGCCGAGGTCTGCTCGGCCGCCGAGGCCACCGTCTGCGACTGGCTCGCCGCCTGTTCGGCCATCGCCGAGACGCTCTGCGCCGTCATCTCAAGCTCCGTCGCCGACGATGACACCACATCGACAACCGACTTGACGCTGTTCTCCAGGTTGTCGGCCATGGCCAGTGTTGCCGCACGGCGTTCCTCTTCCTGGCGTTTCTCCGCTTCGGCCTGCTCGCGCCGAAGCTGTTCGTTCTCGAGCATCCGCTCCTTGAACATGTTGAAGGCTCGTGCCACCATCCCGATCTCGTCATTGCTGCGAACCTCCACAACAACTTCGGTGTTCCCGCTCGCGAGCGCCTCGAGCGCCCGGGTCACGCGACCCAACGGCAATGTCACACTCTGGCGCACAAGCCATACCGCAATTGCCACGCCGGCCAGCGCCCCCGCGATTCCCAGCGTCAGCATCATCGTGAATGCCGACTGTTCATGCGCTTCGGCGGTGCGGGCGGACTCGAGCGTGAACTGCATCAGTTCTTCCAGAACCTCTTCGAGCGCCCCGTCGACCTTCAGTTCCTCGGCCTCGACCGCCTCCATTTTCGCGATGGCCTCTTCGGCGTTGCCCGTACGCAACAAAGCGATCAGTTCGCGCGCATGCTCTTCATAGGCCATATGCGCCTTGTCGATCCCGGCGAGCGCGGTCCCAACCTTTTCGAATTCCGCGCGCTGGTCCGCATCGTCCATCTCCAGCAGGAAGCCGGCGATCATCTCCCTGGCTTCGGCGAATTCGCCGTCGGCCAGTTCGGCGAAGCCATTGAACCGCTGGACCGTCTCGTCGAACAGGCTGCGCTTCGCATAGTCGCTCTGCATCTCCTCGCCATAGCGCAGCAGGCGCTGCAGCGATACCGCCTGTTCAAGCTGATGTTCGGTTATCCGGGTCACGAGGCCGGTCAGGGGCAGGTCGTGCTCGGCGATTTCGACCAGTTCGCCCCCGATCCGGTTCATCTGGTACAGGCCGTAGCCGGCATTTCCCGCCATGACCGCCACCAGTAGCGCGACTATCGCGAGTATCTTGTACAGCACGCTGCCGGTAACTTTGCCGCTGTTATCGTTCTTTATTATTCCGTTGGTTTGCATCGCTTACCCCCATTCCAGATACCATTTCGACCGTACGCCCGGCGCAAGGCCATATGTTTTTTGAGCTTGGCCAATGAGAAATTTGACCAAGCAGAATTGTAGGAATACGGCATAAACTCTTAACGCAGAGTTAACCCGAAATGGTAGTATGATATTGGATGCATACCCCATATAGTGTACACCATGTGAATATTTCTCATGATTTGGCGGGAAAATGGGCTCACATTCCTTTGGGTCCGCAATTTGGTATCACACTTTTTCGCTACACTTATTTTCGGATATTAATAACTTATCTCTGTAAATTAGGGGGTTATTGGGGCTGGGGTGCGTTTCGCACAGATATGGGGGGCGGCCGGCGAGCCGAGATATCTATCGCCGGGCGGTCGCCGCCGGGCGGCCCTGCGTCGTCGTCAGGTAGAGCCCCGCCGCGATCGCCGCCGCGCCTACGCCGTGATAGGGGAAGACCCGCTCGCCGAGGAAGGCCACGGCGGCGCCGGTTGCGAACATCGGGATCAGATGGATGAACAGCCCGGCCCTGGTAGGTCCCACGACTTCCACCGCGCGGTTGAAGAAGATGAAGGCGGCGACCGAAGCCATCAGGGATACATATGCGACCATGGCCAATGACTGCCAGTCCAGCGGCATGGCGCGAACATTTGCCGTTTCCCACAGATAGGCGGGCAGGATGAAAAACACCGCCGGCGCCATGCTGCAAACCAGAACGGTGTTGGGATGCAGATCGGGCGGTCGCCAGCGCACCAGCGTCGAATAAAGCGACCACAGGATCATCGCCGCGACTTCCACCAGATCGCCGGGGGCCAGCCCGCGTGACAGTACCGCCATCGGGTCGCCCCGCGTGACGATCGCGGCGACACCGACGAAAGACAATATAATGCCGACGCCCTGGCGCGGTGACATCCGATCGCCCCAGAACATCCAGGCCATGATCGGGATCGCCACCGGGGTGATCGCCAGGATCAGCGATACGTTTACCGCCGTTGTCAGGTTCAGCGCGGTGTATTGCAGCGAATGGAATGCCGCCATGCCGGTGAAGCCCAGCAGCGCCAGATAGGCCCATTCCCGCCTGACCGCCGCCCATTGGGTGCGCACCAATCCGATAGTGAAGGGCAGCAGGATGGCCAGCGCGATCGCCCAGCGCCAGAAGTTCAGCCCGATCGGCGGAATATCGGCATGCAGCGCCCGCGCCAGCACGATGTTTCCCGCCCAGAACATCGAGGCCAGGGCCAGAAAGATATATGCGAGCTTGTGCGACGGCAGTTTAGGCGACATGCGCGCGAGGTTAGAGCAGGCGAACAATCGCCACAATGGGGCTCGTAAGTTGGCCGAAATTAAATGGTCAGCGCGACAACGGTGACGCGGGCGCCTGGCCAACCTATATTGGCGGGTATGAGCGAAGCTGTAGCAATATCGAAATCGGAACGGCCCCGGTCAGAGCGCGGGATCCCGTTCGAACTTGTGTCGGACTATAAACCGGCGGGCGACCAGCCGAAAGCTATCGCCGAACTGGTCGAGGGGATCAATAATGGCGAGCGCGATCAGGTGTTGCTGGGGGTAACCGGATCCGGCAAGACCTTTACCGCCGCCCAGATCATCCAGCAGACCCAGCGCCCGGCGCTGGTGATGGCGCCCAACAAGACGTTGGCGGCCCAGCTTTACGGCGAGATGAAGAGCTTCTTCCCCCATAACGCGGTGGAATATTTCGTTTCTTACTACGACTATTATCAGCCGGAGGCCTACGTCCCGCGCACCGATACCTTCGTCGAGAAGGAATCCTCGATCAACGAGCAGATCGATCGGATGCGCCATTCCGCGACCCGTGCGCTGTTCGAGCGCGACGACGTGATCATCGTGGCGAGCGTTTCCTGCATTTACGGCATCGGCTCGCCCGAGACCTATTCGGAAATGACCATTACGCTGGAAACCGGCGCGCATCTGGATCGCCGCGCGTTGCTGTCGAGCCTGGTGGAACTGCAATACAAGCGCAACGACACGAACTTCGTGCGCGGAATGTTTCGCGTGCGCGGGGACACGGTGGAAATTTTCCCGGCCCATTACGAGGATCGCGCGTGGCGCGTCTCGCTGTTCGGCGACGAGATCGAGGCGATCCACGAATTCGATCCGCTGACCGGCGAAAAAACGGCTCTGCTTGAGGCCGTGCGGGTCTATGCCAACAGCCATCACGTGACGCCGCGCCCCACCTTGCTGCAGGCATTGCGCACCATCAAGGCGGAGATGAAACAGCGGTTGGAGGAACTGCACGATCAGGGCAAGCTGTTGGAGGCGCAACGCATCGAACAGCGCACGACCTTCGACCTGGAGATGATCGAGGCGACCGGCGCCTGTGCGGGCATCGAGAATTATTCGCGGCATCTGACCGGCCGCGACCCCGGCGAGCCGCCGCCCACCCTGTTTGAATATCTGCCGGAAAACATGCTGTTGTTCGCCGATGAAAGCCACGTTACCGTGCCCCAGATCGGCGGCATGGCGCGCGGCGATTACGCGCGCAAATCCACGCTGGCGGAATACGGCTTCCGGCTGCCGTCCTGCGTCGATAACCGGCCGCTGAGTTTCGAT
>JAOUMF010000091.1 GCA_029881615.1 Alphaproteobacteria bacterium
GTGGATGGCGCTGCGCACGTTTGAAAGACCCGGAACAAGGTCTTTCACGACTTCGCCGATAACCGGGCCCCAGCCGAGCAGTTCCGGCAACATCGCCTGCTGGAAATTCTCGAGCAATTCAGCGACTTCCTCATCGGTTGCGCCCGAATCCATCGCCGCAACAAGGTCGTCATAGGCTTGCAGCCGCGCCTCGGCCACGCGCCTGAGCTCGCTTCTCTTTGACTGAAGCATCGCCGCCGCCCGCCCGCCGATCGGCGAAACGGGTCCCCGCGACTCCGCCGCACGGACATCCCGGTGGACTTCCTCCTCTACAAGGCGCCGCCTTTCTTCGGGAGAAAGTGTTTCGTCCTGAAGTTTGGAAAGGAACGCCAAACGCGGCCCGTATTTCTCCCAGTTCCGTATAACGTGGGCTGCCGCATCATCTGGCAGGGCCAGAAACTCCTCACCGTCGCCCAGGTCGAAAACGATCTCGTCATCCCCGCCGACCGCACGGATTCCCCCCCTGTCGCCTTCATTAAATCGATCGATATCCTCTTTTGTCGCTATTACAGCCGGGGTAAAGGCGCTCCCCGCTTTTACGATCTCCAGCCCTTCCTCTATATCTGCTAAAGCTTCCTCATCCCGTTCCTCCGGGGTCGGCGCGTCCGAGGCGCCGGAATAGGCGTCCAGGTCGGCGGCCGTGCGAAGCCGCCAGTCGCTCTTTTGGTCGAAATTATAGAATGCCCCGCTCTTCCATTGCCCTGTCCCGCCGCCGGCGGAATCGGGAATCCGGTAGACGGCTCCCGGCCTCAGCGCGCTTTCGTCCACCCGGCCCTCGGCGGTCAGCGGCAGGCCGAACGTCCAGAAGCCCAAGTCATTGCGCGCGCCGGCGTTTCCCCGCCAATCGCCCGTCGGCCGCGCCTCGCGTGGATTTTGTTGTCGGGCGGCTGAAATCGGGGTCATCAATTCCGGGTTCGGGCATGTTGGCCTCCTTTTCACCATTCATGTGGGTCGTATTGTGTCTCGGCCATCGCGGGCGACGCCGCGCCCCACGCCCGTTGCACCACGATTTCGTCGCAAAGCGCGTAGGTGGCCGCGTCGCCCCGGTCCGGCGATCTGCCGATGCGGGCGATGATTTCCTCCTTGGCCTCGATCTGGATCCCGCGCGCGCTCAACCGCCAGCGCGGCGCGCAAAGGTCGGCGCGCAGTTTGGTGTCCGGCGGCAGGGCGATCGCCACCCCATGGGCCGGATCCAACGCCTCGCGCATGCGCCACCACCATTCGGCGCGCTTGTTGATGAAGCCCATCGAGCCCGTGCGGTCGCGCGCCGTCGATCGTTCAGACCCGTTGAAGGCCAGGCAGGCAATCCCGGCGCCGGCCAGATGGTCGTAGACGCTGGCCCCGATGCCGATGGAATCCACCACCACGCCACAGCCGTTGCGCATGGCGGCCACCGCCAACGCCGCCACGGCGGGCCCGTCCGGTGTATCCGCGCCCGGATAGGCCAGCGGCGCGTCGAACCAGTTGTCGTGCCGGGCGATCATCACCGTCTCGTCGCGCCCGCCGCGCGCGGGGTCGAGGCCCAGCGTCGTCATCGGACTCTTCGGTTTCTCCCTCGACCGCCAGCGTTCTTGCGCCGCCACCACCCAGGCCGAGGGGATCACCTGCCAGGGATCGTCCTCGCGCCCGGCCTTGAACGAGCCCTCCAGCATGCGCGAACGCAGCGGTTCGGGCAGCGCCTGCAGCGTCGCCTTGTAGCCGGTCTCCAACAGGTATGGATTGTCCTCGATCCGGCTGGGGATGAAGGTCCGCGATTTCGGCTTGATCGTCTCGCCCTTCCAGTCGAACGGGCGGCCGTCATCCACCTCGGTGTCCTTGCCGTCGATTACCGCATACCAGCGCAGCTCGCCGGGCCGCGCCGGCCGGGGATGATCCCCGTCCAGCCACGGGCCCCAATGGCGCACCACCCAGTCCCCCTCGGCCCCGGTCGGCGGATTGCCGGCCGCGATCACGCGGCAGCGCTGGCCGGTTTCGGTGGTGCGTAGCCAGGTGGTGAGGAAGCGGTATTGCCGCTCGGTGAAATGGGTGATCTCGTCAAAGGCCTTCAGATCGTGCGGCCGGCCCTGCCAGGCCTCCTCGTCGCCCTCATGTTGGCAGGCGCCGAATTCCAGCATCCGCCCCTCGCCCAGCCGCCAGCGCCGGTCCTGCGCGTTATAGCCGCCGCGCGAGCCCAGGATTTCCTGGACCCGGTCCTCCAGCGCCTTGATCTGCTTGAATTCGCGCCGAAAGACAATCGACCGGCGATGCCGCGTCAGCGCCGCGCCGATCAGCAGGTCCGACTTGCCGCCCCCGGCCGCGCCGCCATAGAACAGCTCGTCCGCCGGGCTTTCCAGCGCCTGCGCCTGCGGCGTGGGCGCAAACAGGTTATCGCCGTCGACCAGTGGCTGCCAGACCTCGCCACTATCAAGAATCAGCCGGGCCACCCTGTTCTTTCTGTCCTCGGGCAATGATGCCAAGGATTCTTTGAGCGAGTTCAGTGTCGGATAGTTTGACATTCTCACGTTCCCCTTCTTCCGCGTTTTCGCCGGATTTACGGGCGAACAGGCCCAGATGCTTGCCGACCAGTTCCAGATTCCGCGACTTGTCGGCCAGCTTGACCTTGGTCTTCTTCACCTCGCGCCCCGCCGCGCCGCGCCCGGAGACGAACTCCTCAACCTGAATTTCGACCAGCGCGGTGGCCTGGTCGCGGGTCAGGCGCGACAGGTCCACATAGGCGCTGCCATCGGCCTGGGGCTTGAAGTAATCCATGAGGTTCGCGAACCCCATCAGCGCAAGTTCGCGCAGCACCCGGTCGGCGGTGATTTCCAGCTTCTCGGCGCGGCCCGCCATCGCCGCCTCGATCGCCGCCTTCACGCGCGGCCGGTTGAACACCCTGTGGGCGTGCGTCCCGGCCGTGTTCCGGGCGTAACCCGCCCGAATGGCGGCCTGCGTGGCGTTCAGGTCGATCAGATATTCGCGAACGAACAGCCGCTCGCGATCGTTAAGTTTCTTGGATATGGACATCTCGCTCCCATCCCTGTTGAAAGACTGCGCGCGACGGTACAGGCCACGCGCCCGGCCGGAAGCAGCGGCTAAGCCGGCACGGGAGAAACAAAAAAACCCGCGCCGGAAATCCGGGCGGGTTGCTCTCGCTATTCATGCGAGTCTGAAGATTCTCAACCATTTGCTGTCCCCGGTCAAGGGGGGGGGGGCCCGCCCTAAAAAAATGCGCGCGGACTTGGCCCGGCTATCCGAACGAGACGAAGGCTAGAACTTGCAACCTTTTTCCACCGTGCCTATATGTAATCACGGTGAAGCTTGGGACCGTTTCGGACGTAAAGTTCCGGGGAATACTTGCATTGGAACCCCCAGGATAAGCCCCACCGGGGCTGTTTCGGCAGCCCCGGTCGGTATTATTTGTTATGCTTGGGCGCCGGTGATTTATAGGCGGTATGGGCCGAAAGAATTCGGCCTTTTTTCTGTACTTCCTCGACAACATAGTACCAGTCGCCGATCCGCTTGCGGTAGGTAATAGCGGGTAGATTCCGCCCCCTGGTTAGCTTGTCGCTTGGGATAATATGTCCCGTCTCTACAATTTCTGGTATTAGTTCAAAATCGTTCTTGGCGAATGGCAAATAATCATCTGCGTGCAGGCCAACGATGTGCCCTACACTGTCTTCATCAATGCGATGAACCGCGCCACGCAGATCATAGTCAATTCCATAATCCTGCTTAAGTTGCTGCCGCAATTCATCTGCCCGACCGACACTGACACGGCCAAACCAGACCCGCTCCGGTTTGCCTCTGGATACTGTTTCCGACCGGTTTCGCTGCACGAAATCAACCAGATCTCTGACCTTCCGTTTAATAATAGACGGCGGGCTAACGGCTTGTTCCACGCCGCCAAGGTCGCGCAATTCAATTTCTTTACGTGCGGCGCGGCCATCGTGCGAAGCGCAAGATCGCCGAGTAGCGTTCCACCCTCGAAAAGAAATTCATTAATGCCCCTGATCGTGCCGAATAGTGGCGTCAGAGTGCCTTCGCTGGACTAATTGACCAGAGGACCAAGATCTTCGTGCGCAATCCCCAAGGAGCTTTCAAACAGCCCGGATACCACCATCGCGACGGCGCCGGCACGGGAGAAACAAAAAAAACCCGCGCCGGAAATCCGGGCGGGTTGCTCTCTCAATATTGAGTGGATTATCGAGCTTGCGGAATCGGGCCTTCTACCCGAACGTGCCGAACGCGAGGCGCTCTATTCCCTTCTCGCGGCAGGCGCGCGCCGCCCGCACCATGCCTTCCATGTTGGAGATCAACAAACCCAAGGCTTGGGTTCGCCACAGGCCGACGCGATAGGGGTCCTCGCCGGGCAGGATTTTGGGCATTGGGCCAGTTCCGCCGGGAATAACACCCTTTGTTCGGATTTCACGGACCCAGTACTCGCACATGACCATGGCGTCCGGATCGTTCATTCCCATTTTCGATACAAACCCCTCGACGGACTGCTCCAACTCGTCCGGGCTGAACCAAAAGTCGGGGTCGTCCGTAAATTCGCCAGTATCGTCGATGCTGGAATAGGCCTGCAAAATGGTAAAAGGCTTGAGCCCGACGCGCAGGGCAAGCGTTTCATAAGAGTAAACGCACAGGTCCACCCACTTCGCGATTGAAGTCGGTTCATAGAAGGAGCCAAATTCATCGTAGACATCCCACGCCTCCACTTCAGTCGGTATCGGCTCTTCAAGGGGCCAGATCAGACATATGGATAACGACATATTCCCTCACGTTTGCGACGAGGAAGCGTTTACTCCCGCTTGGAGAGTATCGTTTTTCCCAGGCGAAGCTGTCAATCCTCTTCGCTGCCCGCGCCGTACCAACCTTCCCCCGCCTCATTCGGCACGGCGGCGGGAACGAATTTCGTATAGAGATCCGCGTAATCGGCCAGCGTTATCGTTTTTTTGCCGCCTTCACGCATGGAAATCAGGGCGCTGAGCAGGGCTTCCTTTGTCGCTTCGTCGATATGGCCTTTCTCTACCAACGTGACCATCCTGGACTCGACCAACTCAAATGCCTCCTTAAGGGGTATCTGGTAGTCGAAAATCCGTAGAGTACGGACCGAAACAACAGGCGGGTCGCCGAAGCTACCCGGATTAGCCCGAGCCTCGGCATCTACCGCTCTCTGGTGGGGTGGTCCGATCGTCTCCCCTGTTTTCACTTCGTAATGCTCAGGCAAAGCTCTTTTGGTTTCCCCCTGGCGGCCCCGCAGCCTAGCGTACATTGCGTACACTTCCTCCATGACCTGATCGCTCCAGCCCCGGGCAACAATATCGTATCGCCGATCCTTCGCAAACCAGACAGGGGTTTTAACTTCCACTTCAGGGAGAGCTTCCGGATCCATTCTTTCCGCGAGTCCGAGGCCATGCCTTTCGGCGGCGGCCCCTATCGCATTGTTCGTGGCCGGTTTCACATGTTATGTTACTTCTTCCGGTAAGTTTGAGTATATTGTTCCATAAATTCGATTGGGATTAACTGGTTTTGTTCTGTCGTTCCACTGGCCTTCAAACTTCCTGAGTTCCAGCTCGGCGAGCGCCCCACCCGGTCTGGATAGCACTTGCCCCAGACCCCGCCGCGTCACCTCGGTTTTCGCGACCTCTTGTCCATTAACAAAAGACCGTCGAAGCGCCTCTTTGATGGCGCTACGCTCACCCGGTGGAAATCGATCCAGGAACTTCACCAATACGCCGCTTCTTTCCGCATCGTCGAATAGCAATGTCGACTCAACGGGACGGAAGTCCTTGGGACGTTTTCCTTTTCTCGCGGTAGCGCCAATTCTCGCCCCACCGCCGGCCGGAGCCCCCATCTGCGCGTCGGAAAATGCCAATATGTCACGCATTATTCGCCGCGCCGTGGTCTTTGTCGTGCCCAGTTCGATCAATGTCTGACCAACCGCGACTGCGCCGCCAATCACTGGCGCGGCCACCGCGCGAAGCGCAAGATCGCCGAGTTGTGTTCCACCCTCGATAAGAATTTCATTAATGCCCCTGATCGTGCCGAATATTGGCGTCAGAGTGTCTTCGCTGGAATGATTGACCAGAGGACCAAGATCTTCGTGCGCAATCCCCAAGGGACTTTCAAACAGCCCGGACACCGCCATCGCGGCGGCACCGGCAATCCGGTCGATTGCATCCGTCTCCCCATTGTGGAATTTGGCCTGCCCCGGCATCAGGTAAACCGGGCCATCGACTCGCGTCGCACTCGCGGATAAGGAGCGAGGCACAGGGTCCATATAATCCGCCGAATAATCAGGCCAGGATGTCTTCACCGGTTCGCTGGCCCGGCTTTGATCTCTTTTCGTACCGCTGCCATCCACCGCTTCCGGCCGCGGCGCAAAGCGCGTGTCGTCGCGGAACATGGGGGCGAGCGGGTCGTTGCCGTCCCGTATCCGCTGGCGCTCGCTTTCGGATATCGGCCTGCCGCCATCGGTGCTTTCCGGCCCGAAAAATCCGTCCCCCATCACTTCGCCCATGGAACGCCCGTCGGACAGCCTGAAGTCCGCGTATTCCCCGGGCAAAGTTATTCGCGATTTCGATCGCCGTCGAAATTGCTTGCGGTCGGTTGTCGGAAGGTTGAAGTCACGATCGGCAATGCCGGGTTCGGGCATATCCATATCCTCTCGGTTTTATCGGGGGACTGTTTGCAGCGACGGCGCCGTCGCGGGAGAAACAAAAAACCCGCGCCGGAAATCCGGGCGGGTTGCTCTCGCTATTCATGCGAGTCTGAAGATTCTCAACCATTTGCTGTCCCCGGTCAAGGGGGTTTGTCCCCACCCCGGAGAAATATCGCTCAGCCCGTCATCGCCGCATGCAGGGCCGCCCCCGCATAAAGCGCGACGCCATAAATGCAATGGGCCGCCAGCGCGCCATAGCGTGGGATGTTGGGGTTGGCCGCCTTCGCGCCCATCATTCCCAGCCCCATGCAGGGCTGCATCATGAACCAGGGGATAACGACGGAAGCCAGCCCGAACAGGAACCCGTTCAACAGCGTCGGCCCGCCGAACAGCGCGGTCATCATCCCCACATAGACGACCCCGTAACCCAGCCCGATCAAGTAATGCATGATCCAGCCGATCGCCGCCTCATTGGCCACCGGCGCGGCCTCGCCGATTGACGCGTGAACCAGCCGCCCGCGCGGAATATGCCCGAACCAGCGCCCGATCATGCCCCAATTGGTGGCCGGAATCCCCGTGGCCGCCTGCAGCGCGCGCTG
>JAOUMF010000092.1 GCA_029881615.1 Alphaproteobacteria bacterium
AAGGACACCGCCCACCTGACGGATCTTTCCATGGATATGCAGACCAATTCAGCAGCCGCGGATTCGCTGGGCATCTGCATCTTCGGACGCGCCGTGACCAACATCAATCACGAGTTCATGATGGGGGCCATCAATGATGCGCTGGGTACCGATTTGTCCGCCGAGTTCTTTGCGCGCCTTGGCCGCGAAACCCTGACGCTGGAGGCGGAGTTTAACGAGCAGGCGGGCTTCACCGCCGAGGACGATGAGTTGCCGGCCTTTTTCCGTAGCGAGGAACTGGCTCCCAGTGGCAAGACCGCGCGTCACCAGGTCGATGAAATCCGCCGCCTTCGCACCGAATGGCTTGAGGCCCGGGCATAGCGAAGAAGGGGGGAGGCGCCGCTTGACGGCGCGTCCCGCCGGCGGCAGGGTGCCGGCATGAAGGATACGGGCTATATGGAAATCGCGCTGGAAGAGGCGCGTGCGGCCGCCGGTCGGGGCGAGGTGCCGGTGGGCGCGGTACTGGTCGATGGTGCCACCGGCGAACTCCTGGCGCGCGCCGGCAACCGTACTGAGGAATTTGCCGATCCCACCGCGCATGCCGAGATGCTGGTTATCCGCGAGGCTGCCGCCAGTGTTGGCGCGCCGCGTCTGGTCGGCTGCGACCTTTATGTGACGCTGGAGCCCTGCGCCATGTGCGCCACGGCGATTTCCTTCGCTCGTATTCGCCGCCTTTATTACGGGGCCGAGGATCCGAAGGGCGGCGGCGTCGATCACGGCCCCCGTTTTTTTGCCCAGCCCACCTGTCATCATCGGCCCGAAGTCTATGGCGGCATCGCCGCCAACGAGGCGAGCGATATGCTCAGGGATTTTTTCCGGGAACGGCGGTAGTTCAGCGTTTTTTCAGGTTGCCGCAGCCTGTTGACGGGCGCGGGCATATTCTTCCTTGGGCGAAACCCCGTAGCGGCGCGAAAATGCCCGTGACAAGGCCGCGGAACTGGAAAACCCAACTCTTCCCGCGACTGCCTTCAGGGACGCGCCTTTCGCGATCTCCGTGCGTGCCAGCGCAAGTCGCCAGTTGGAAAGATACTCGCCCGGTGTCATCCCCATCACTATGCGGAATGTATTGGCAAAATGGGTGCGGGACATTCCCGCGACGTCCGCCAGGTCTTCCAGATGCCAGTTCCTTCCGGGACTGTCATGCACCGCCACGATCGCGAGGCAAAGGCTGGGATGGGCCAGCCCGGCCAATAGCCCAGGCTTTGTTTGCCCCGCTTCGATCGCGTAACGCAACAGCCTTATGACCACCACTTCGCACAGCCGATCGACCACCGCGCGGCCGCCGCATCGCGGTGAAAGCGCTTCTTCGAGCAGCATATCCGCAACCGACCTCAGCGGTTCCGATTTGGCCAGCGGAATTGTCATCAGTGTCGGCAAGGCCCGCGCGATCGGATTGGCGTCGCCACCCATATCCACGGTGGCGCGGACGAACTGGGTATCTGTGGCATCCATTCGAACATGAAGGTCGGGCGGGGCGCCGCGTGGAAAGAAAGCCAGCATCGGTTCCGGGTTTGAGAGTTCCTCAAACCGCGGATCGGCAAAGATCAGTCCCCCCTGCCGGGCGATAAACAAATTTGGTGCAGAGTTATCTTTTTCGGCGCGCCAGCCGCCGTGATCGACGGCGCGATGCACTGTTGCGTCAATGCGGAACTGCCGTATCAGCGCGGATAATCGATCAGGTCTTGTCGCAGGCATGAAATGTACTCTCGATCAACATTTAAGAACATAAAGCATTTATCCGTACGCTATTGTCAAGTCGGCTCGCGAACAGCGACCCAATGGAATTCAACCCGGTTAACCCGTTGCAAAGGAACCAGACAGTGCTTATTCCCCGTCAGACCACACCGGAACTCGATGTCGATACCTTGTCTCATGGTCGCTTCAGCCTTGCTGGCGAAAAGCCCGAACGCTTTACGCTCGTCACATTTTATCGCGGCCTGCATTGCCCGATTTGCGCCAATTACCTGAAAGAGCTGGAGCGACTTACCCCTGAATTCGAAACGCGGGGGGTGAAAACAATCGCCATCAGTTCCGACGGGCAGGAACGCGCGCAGGCAATGGCCGACAAGATCGGCGCCTCGAATCTGCGCGTGGGGTACGGCCTCACGCTGTCGCGGGCCCGGGACTGGGGGCTGTATATTTCCACGTCACGCGGCAAGACATCGATTGGGATCGAAGAGCCGGAACTGTTCTCGGAACCTGGCGTGTTCCTGGTCCGCCCCGACCAGACGCTCTATTACGGATCGGTCCAGACCATGCCTTTCGTTCGCCCCAATTTTGCGGAACTGGTGCAGGCGCTGGATTTCGTCATAGCCAAGGATTACCCGGCGCGCGGCGAATATACCGGCGCGGTATAAAGAGAGAAGGGGGGCGTCGCCGCGTGAGGGGACGCCCCGTTCCGTTTCCTATTCGCCGGTCGCGCGGAGACCCAGCTGCGCCGGCATGGCGAAATCGCGGTCGTGGCGCAGCGTCGGGATCGATTGGCGGGCTTCGGCGACGCGGCTCAGATCCAGGTCGGCGATGATATAGCCTGGCTCTTCACCGGCATCCGCCACCACCTCGCCCCAGGGCGAGACGATCACCGCGTGGCCGTATGTGCTGCGGCCGTCCTCATGGTCGCCGCACTGGGCCGGGGCCAGTATCCATGAACCGGTCTCGATGGCGCGGGCGCGTTGCATCACATGCCAGTGCGCCTTGCCCGACGTCCGCGTAAAGGCGGCCGAGGTCCAGATCATGTTGGCGCCGGCCTTGGCCAGCGCGCGGTAAAGATGCGGGAAGCGCACATCGTAGCAGATGGTGATGCCGATGCCGCCCCAGGGGCTGTCGACCAGCACCGCCTTGTCGCCGGGCGTGAACAGGTCGGATTCCCGGTAGCGCTCGCCGGTGGGCAAATCCACGTCGAACATGTGAATCTTGTCGTAGGTCGCGGCGATGGCGCCGTCGGGCGCGATCATATAGGCCCGGTTGACCAGCTTGTCCTCGGCGGTCTTGATGACCATGGAACCGGCCAGCAGCCAGATATCCAGCTCGTCCGCCAGTTTCTGCCAGGCCTTCAAGGCCGGCTCGTTCTCCTCGTATTGCGCCGTTTCCAGCGCATGTCGGCGGCTCTTCTGGCACAGGTTCGCCACCTCCGGCATGCCGACGATCTGCGCGCCGTCGGCATGGGCCGCGCGGATCAGTGCCGTGGAATGTTCGATATTGCCCTCGATCGTGACCCCGGAGGTCATCTGAACGCAAGCGGCGCGGACGATATTCGTCATGCGGCTATCCCCAGCATCGGGTCCAGTTTCCCATCGAAATCGAGCTCGAACATTTCGTCGCAGCCACCGATTCCCTTATTGTCGATGAAAATCTGCGGCACGGTGGTGGCGCCGGGCGCGCGCTGCACCATTTCCTGGCGGCGCCCCGGTTCGGCGGTCACATCATATTCAGTATATTGCACGCCCTTCTTGTCGAGAAGGCGCTTTGCGCGGTGGCAATAACCGCACCAGGGGCTGGTATAGATTTCAATATTGGTCATAAAAATTCGTTCGCTCCGGAATGTCGATACCGCAGCCTATAAATAGGTTAATTCACTCAATCTTCCAAGTCCCCGCGATCATTCGCCGCGCGGGCGCACCACCCGTGCCAGCGTCAGCACGTCAACGGCGGCGGCGCCTGCCTTTTTCAGGGTCCGGGCGCATTCCCCGGCCGTGGCCCCGGTGGTGAAAACATCATCGATCAGCAGGATACGGTTGCCGTGAACCCGATCCTCGAATCCATGGCGCAGGCGGAAAGCCCCGCGCACATTGCGTTGCCGGGCCAGACGCGACATGTGCCCTTGCGAGGGCGTTGGCCGGTGACGGGTCAGCAATTCCGGTTCCACGTCCAGGCCGGTCTCGCGCCCCATCGCCAGGGCCAGCAGCGAGGCCTGATTATAACGCCGTGCATAAAGCCGGCTGCGATGTAGCGGCACAGGCACGGCAAGGTCGGCGTCGCCGATCATATCGCTGCCGGCGCGCGCCAGCCATCGACCGAAGGCAGGCGTCGGCCAGGTGCGGTCGCCATGTTTGAAATCCAGGATCAGCTTGCGGCTGTTTTCGCCGTAGACGAGGACCGACCGGGCGCGGTCGAAATGCGGCGGGTAGGCCAGGCAGGCGCCGCAAACCGTATCGTGGGGGCCTGGGTCGTACTCAAAGGGAAAGCCGCAGCAATCGCAAAGCGGTGGCGCCAGAAAATCGAACAGCGGCCAGCAGTCGGGGCAAAGCGCGCCGTCACCTTCCACCATCGCCTGACAGTGCAGGCAACGCGGCGGCAGCATGCTGTCCACCAGCCCGCGCAACGACGCCAGCAGGCGCGCGGGACGCGGACGAATGGGTCGCGGCTGACCGGCGATCGAAGACATTAATCAGGGAACTCCCTGCCCTTGTTTCAACCAAGCTTAACCCGAACATTGGGCGCTTGCCTATTACCCTTTGCCCGAAAGCGCGCGCCGGGTCATATTTGGCGGATCATGACCGAGTCGATATCTCCCCTGAAGGTTTTCGATCCACGGATGGTGCGCGCTCACCGTAGCCGTGCGGCCGCGCGCCTTACCGAGTACGATTTCCTGTTCCGCGAAGTGGCGGAGCGGCTGTGCGACCGGCTGTCCGACGTCAAGCGGACCTTTCCGCTGGCGCTCGACCTGGGTTGTCATGGCGGCGAATTCGGCCAGACCGTCGGTGGGCGAGGCGGGATCGAGACATTGATCCAGTGCGATCCATCGGTCGCCATGGCCCGACGCGCGGGCGGTCCGGCGCTGGTGGCTGACGCCGATGCCCTGCCATTTGGCGAGGGCAAATTCGACCTGATCGTCAGCAACATGTCGCTGCACTGGGTGAATGATTTGCCCGGGGCGCTGATCCAGATTCGCCGGGCATTGAAGCCGGATGGGCTGTTTCTGGCCGCGCTGGCCGGCGGTGGCACGTTGGGGGAATTGCGCGGCGCATTGCTGGAGGCAGAGATGGAACTGGCTGGTGGCGCCAGTCCGCGTGTCTCGCCCTTTATCGATCTGCGCGATGCGGGGGCGTTGCTGCAGCGAGCGGGATTTGCCCTGCCGGTGGCCGACGGCGATCTGATCCCCGTGCGTTATGAAAACGCTTTCAAGCTGATGACCGATCTGCGCGGCATGGGCGAGGCCAATGCACTGGCCGCGGCGCCGAGGCATTTTACTCGCAGGAATATCATGCTGCGGGCCGCCGAAATTTATCGCGAACGCCATGTAGGCCCCGACGGCCGCATTCCGGCGAGCTTCCAGATCGTCTACCTTACCGGCTGGGCGCCCGATCCGTCCCAGCAACAACCGTTGCGGCCCGGCAGCGCGGAGGCGCGGCTTGCCGATGTGCTGGGCGGGGAAGAAAAAACGGCGGGAGACAAGGCGCGACCGTTGAGGGATAATTAGAAAACAAGGTTGGGATGCGAGATGCACAAGACGGGCGAGTCAAAGCCATCGGTTAAGCTGCCGGTCGTCGATACCGCGCTGGCAAGCTACCGGTTTCTTGTCGACCACCCGCGCGACCTGCTGCGGATCGGCTGGTTGCCGCTGATTTTGGTGTTTGCGGTTGCGCTGTATTTCGGCAGCTTCGATGCGATGACACCGGCAGCCTCCGGCCAGGCGACAGGCTGGACCGTGGTTCTGAACGGGCTGGCGGGATCGTTGGTTCAGGGGGCGATTTCGGTGATCGTTCTTGTCGCCTGGCACAGGCTGGTCATGAAAGATTACCGGATTGCCGGTCTGGAACAGCAAAAATCCGGCGGCCGGCCTGGCCTGCGCGAGGCCCTTTACTTCCTTCAGATGCTGCTGCTCTCGATACTGTTTTTGCTGCTGTGGCTGACGGTATTCCTGATTGCCGAATTCGTTTTGATCTTCGGATATCTGATTGTCGGCGGGCTTGGCGCGATCAAGTCGGCCAGTGCCGATCCCGAAGCATTTGGCCAGGACCCTGCCTTTGTTGTCCTGGGGTTCATAGCAATCGTAATTGGCCTGCTGCCGGCATTTTACGTGGCGCTGCGCCTGTCTCTGGTGCTACCGGCCACCGCGACCGAAGATCGCCGAGGCCGGCTCGCGCAGGCCTGGGCGGCCAGCGAGGGAAATGGCTGGCGCATGCTGTTTGCGACGATCCTGGCAATGCTGCCGATCGAAGCCTTTAATTTTGGAATTGGATATTTGGCGAGCGGAAACAGCGGAAACGCATTATATTATCCGCTCGTTTTATTGGCCAGTATAGGGTTGGTAATCATGATGGCTGTTCTGGGAACCGTTTTGTCGCGCTGTTACGCTTTTCTTCAATATGGGGCGCCGATGACCGCTGAAATCGACACCAAAACCACGACGGGGTTGGCATGACCCGGGCGGTGGTGCTTCCTGTCCTGCCGGCCGTCCTGGCGGCCTGGCGGCAGTTCGCGGTGCGACCGGGTTATATGCTGCGCGTGGGCTGGATTCCCGCGTTGCTGATCTTTTCCGTTGGTGCGCTGTCGCAGACCGCCATGGGGCCAGCTCTCGCCGGTTTCTGGCGGGTCGTCCTGGCGCTGTTGAACTTCGCGGTGCTGGTTCAGGTTCTTGTAGCCTGGCAACGCTATGCATTGCCCGAAAGCCACCGGCGGAAGGGCGCGACGGGGCTGCGGGCGGGCCGCGCTGAATTTTTCAGCCTGCTTCATTTTCCGCTGGTCGGTGTTTTATTCGTGCCGCTGCTGATTCCCAATCTGATCGAAAATATGGTGGCCACACAGGGCATGCCAGGCGGTATGGGGGATATCGCAATCGGGTTAGTGGGGCTGGTGCTTCTGGTCTTCCCCGGCGGGTTGTTCCTGCTGCGCGCGACCCTGATGCTGACTGCCATCGCGGGCGCGGGAAATGCCAGGATATCGATGATCGCGACCGCCAATCGCGTCTGGTCGCTTGGCGCGGGCAACAGCATTCGGGTGCTGTTGATCTTCTATCTGACCGTGCTGCCGGTGGCCCTGGCCCTGGCCCTGCTGCCGGACGATATGCCCGCATTGGCGCAGGCCGGGGCAAGCGGCGTCTTGCTCACGCTTTATGTCATGCTGTGCGGTGGCGCTATGGCGGGGGCGTATGGACGACTGGCGGCGGATTCGGGCAAATCCGGGAAAGCCGTTTCATGAACGGTTCCGGGCCCGGCCTGTTCGAGGCGGTAATCGAAAGTTGGCGGCTGGAACCGTTCATGAA
>JAOUMF010000093.1 GCA_029881615.1 Alphaproteobacteria bacterium
CCAGAGGCTCTACCGCCGCGGCGACCCGTGCCAGCATGTCCGGTAGATTGAGAGGAACGATATCGACCTCCATTTTGCCAGCCTCGACCTTGGAAAGGTCCAGAATTCCGGTGATGATGTCCAGCAGATGGTGACCCGCCTCCTTGATGCGGGAAAGGTCGGCACCATACTCGTCATGTCCGTTGGACCGGGTTTCTTCGTCAAGCAATTCGCTGTAGCCGATGATCGCATTAAGAGGCGTGCGCAACTCATGGCTGGTATTGGCCAGAAACACCGATTTCGCGCGGCTGGCTTCCTCTGCTGCCTCTTTCGCCTCGTAGAGACGATCCTGGGTTTCCTTTCGCTGCGTCACGTCGCGCGACATGGCGACGATCATGGGCCTGTCATCATAGGTCAGCAGGCCAATTCGGGTTTCCACGGGAAATATGGAGCCGTCTTTCCTGCGATGCGCGCCATTAACCGTCAGCGCCATGCCCTCCCGAAGCCGCGGCCACAGCCCGCCACCATTGCCCCCCGCAATATTGGTCTCAACATCGCTAACCTTGAGCGACAGCAATTCATCGCGCTCATACCCCAAGGATTTACAGGCCTGAAAGTTGACGTCAACAAATCCGCCTTCTAGATCATGCACAAAAATGGCGTCGGACGCATGTTCCACCAGTTCCCTGAAACGACTTTCGCTAGCCTCCAACTTGGCTATTGTCCGCCGGTTTTCTTGAATAACGGCGGTAACGGTCAACGCCGCCAGAACGGTCACACCCAGGAAAACCTGAACTTCCAGAATGGACGCCGCCAATTTGGCGCTATCCTGGCCCGCGGCCCCGGCGCCACTGATCGTAATCAACACCGCGGCAATTGCCACAAGGGCCGCGTTCAACCCGACGCCGAACATTCCGAACCGTAGCCCCGCGGCAACCAGGAACGGAAATGTCAAATAAACCAAGGGAAAGACGCTGGATTTGAAGGTAAGGATGGTTACCGCCAGTGACGCAAGAAACAGCCCCAGCGCTTCCAACCGCTCGCGCCGGTTTGCCATCAGACTACGAATTCCCGCGGGCGCCGCGATCACCAGAGGCGCGAATATCATCACACTGATGCTATCGGCAACCCACCAGACACGCCATGCAGGCCAGTAATCGGCACCATACAGGAGTCCGCCCAAGGCAGCCCCGGGAAAGGCTGTCAAAGCCGGCACAAGCAAACCGGCACAGAAGATAAAGCACGCTGTTTGCTGCAGATTAGCCAGGGTAACCGGCAGACCCGTAAAACGTGAGACCAGCAACACGGCGACCGTCACTTCGAACAGATTGACCGTTGCGTAGCCGACAGTCGGCCACAAACCACTCCCGATCGTTACGTTAAGCAGCAGATTTCCGGCAGCGGTGGCAATCAGACCCAAAACCCAGTCACGCCGCGGCCGGCTCAACAACAATGCGATGGCAACGGCATTGGCTGGCCATAGGGAAGAAATATACTGGGCCTCGCGCTGCAGTAATATGCCCAGCAACGCGAGCAGGTAGACAGTCAACCCGACTGACGACGCCCACAGAACCCTGCTTTTCCAGTCATTCCCAATCTGCATATATCAAACCAGCCGGATTCGCCTTTTGCACAAAAATACACCGACGCGAAAAGCACTGACTGAAATTCGCCCAATATCCGGCGAGTTTCTGACACGGTCATGCACGCGCACGGCACAAAACAAGCAAGATTCATGCCTTTTTTGGGATCTAAATGTTGAAAATGTATGATAAGAACCGGTTGTCTTTGTATTCTGAAAAGAGACAGCCGGCAGCGAGCCCGTTTTCTGTAAGGGGCGCAAAAAACCATTTGCGCGGCCACCATCAAAATTCGACCATATGAATCATCGTTTATGTCCAGGGACCAGAAATTGACCGATCTCGATTCTCGCCTGAATGCCTACCGTCCCGACCTGGCGGATATCGCTCTCAAGGATGTTATCCTTGCCGACGCATACGCGGAGGGGGTTTCCGGTCGGGTTGCGACAGGCCGCGCGCCACTATTTACGCGGCCGACGGACGATAGCCGCATGGGCAGCGAGTTGCTGTTCGGCGAAACCGTTACGGTGTTCGAAACCCGCGACGGCTGGGCCTGGCTGCAAAACCGGGAAGACGGCTATGTGGGCTACGCCCGCGCCGACACCCTGGACCAGGCCGCTTCCGATCCCACGCACAGGATATGGGCGCTTCGCACCTTCCTGTATGCCGAACCAGACCTGAAGTCGCCCGTGCGCGATCTGCTCAGCATGAACAGTTTGCTGTGCGAGCGGACCCGCGAAAATGGATTCATCGGTCTTTCCACCGGCGGCTGGGTCTGGGCGGGCCACGCCGCGGGAATGGACGAACATGAAACCGATTTCATAGCTGTCGCCCTGCGGTTCATGGGCACGCCCTACCTTTGGGGCGGCCGCAGCAGCATCGGCCTGGACTGTTCGGGCCTGGTGCAGATGGCGCTGACCCGTTGCGGCAGGCATGCGCCGCGCGACAGCGACATGCAGGAGAAAATCGGTACCCCCGTTGCGTTCGACGGCGACGAGGCCGCGCTGGCCCATGGCGACCTGATATTCTGGCCAGGCCATGTGGGAATCTGGCTGGAAGGCGGAGACCTGCTTCACGCCAACGCCACCGACATGATGGTGGCGCGCAAGCCTTTCGCCCCGACCGCCCGCCAGATTCGCGACGCCACAGGCGACAATATAAGCGCGGTGAGACGCCTATGATTTATTGCCTTCGCATGTTAAAGGGTACAGTACTGACAGCATAAATTCGCCCATCGTCGCGGCAAGCATAACAACGGTCATGACAGTCAAACTCCCTATATCCGTGTTCATCATCGCGAAGAACGAAGCAGACCGCATAGCCTATACGATCCGCAGCGTGCGTGATTGGGTAGACGAGGTCATCGTGATCGATTCAGGCAGCGAGGACGATACGGTAAAGGTCGCGGAATCACTTGGCGCCCGTGTTGTCTTCAACCCGTGGACGGGTTATGGACCCCAGAAAGTGTTTGGCGAGACTTTGTGCCGGAACGACTGGCTATTCAATCTCGATGCGGATGAGGAAGTCAGTGAGGAACTGGCCGAGGAAATCCGCCGGGAGTTTACGGGCACGCCGCAGCATTCCGCCTATTCAGTTTCGTTCTATCCAATATATGCATTCCAGAAAGCTGTGTCCCGGCTTCTTGTGCACAAGCGGACGCCGAGACTTTACCGGCTGGATTCCGCAGGATTCAAGAACCATCCGGTCCATGATTCCCTGGTGGTAAGGCAAGGAACGGTCGGCAAGTTGAAAGGACAGATTCTCCATCGCTCGTTGCGGTCGGTCGGTCATCACGTGGAGAAGATCAACAGCTATTCCGACATGCAGGCCGAACAGCTATTCAATGACGGAAAGAAAGCAAATCCAATCGTCCTACTGCTGATCTTTCCGCTGGCCTTCATCAAATGCTACCTGCTTCGCCGCCAGTTCCTCAATGGAATCGATGGCGTCAGCGCCAGCCTCATATATGCGCTGCACCGATATATTCGCCTTGCCAAGCTACGGGAACTGCACATTCGCAGTGGTTTCGCCACGGATGATAAAAGCAATGACAGCTGATCCGGACAATAGCGCTGCCGCGGAGCCCCAGAAACTGCGTATCTGTCAGGTGATCGGCGGTGCTACCGACGGCGGATTACAGCGCCATTTCGTGGATCTAAGCAACCAGCTTTCGGCGCGGCATGACGTCATTGCCATTGGACACCCGC
Organism: Alphaproteobacteria bacterium; assembly: GCA_029881615.1. Taxonomy (GTDB): domain Bacteria; phylum Pseudomonadota; class Alphaproteobacteria; order UBA8366; family JADFVY01; genus JADFVY01. The sequence goes on from JAOUMF010000093.1 coordinate 3,767, forward strand.
GCTACAGGGACCGCCTGGCAAACACCGTTCACTACGAAGAGCTTGACCTCGAACGCAGCCGTCACAATCCCAAGGCGCTGTTCGATCTGTATCGGGTGCTTCGTCGCCACAACCCGCAAATCATTCATGCCCATGCCAATAAGGCGACATCAATGGTGGCCCGTGTAGCCGGTTTCCTGAACGCACGCTGCGTCGCAACCATCCATGGCCGCAAGCGACAACTGAGAGCCTATCGAAAGTTCGATCTGGTAATAGCGGTAAGCCAGGAACTTGCCGCAACCATTCCCAACGACAATACCGTGGTCATCCATAATGGCATGGCGCCGATCGAACTTCCGGAAAACGTCGGTCCGGACTATCTGCGCGGGGAATTCGGTATCGATGCCGACCGCCCGATCCTGGTGGCCGTCGGTCGGCTGGTACAGGTAAAGGGATATGACGTTCTCATCCGTAGCCTGAAACAAACCCGGGCACGGCTGATTATCGTAGGAGACGGCGAAGAGCAGAAATCCCTGGAAGCTCTTGCAAAACAGCTTAACGTGGAAGACCGTGTCCATCTTGTGGGGTTCCGTACGGATGCGCCCGCCATCATGGCAAGCGCCGACATGATGGTTATTTCCTCTCATCGAGAGGGATTTCCCTATGTTTTGACTGAGGCCCTGCATGTGCGGCAACTGATCGTTTCAACGCAAGTCCCCGGTGTAGGTGAATTCCTGCCAGAATCTTTCATAGTGCCCGTAAATAATCCCGAGGCACTTGCCGCCGTCATCAATCGGGTTCTCGATGATCGAGAGGCGGCGATGCGTGACTTTGAACCGGTATGGCAGCGGGCAGCCAACGAATTGACACTAGAGGCAATGGCCGCGAAGACAGAGGCGCTGTATCGTGGTTTGGTTGGCGCTGGCCGGGGCGCAGCCGGTCGATTACAAGAAGGATTGGATATTGAAGCTAAAGCCTGAACATCTGCCGTACCTGACGGGAGAATCCTTCTCGACGGGATTGCACACCGCGTTCGACACCAGTGCCGAAGACCGTCAATTCCGTTCCCGGATCCATTGGCTGAGCCAGATTTGCGCCGGAAAGCGCATTGTCCATCTCGGCTGCGTGGATCACGATATTCAAACCATCGACAGAAAGCGCGCGCGGGGTAAATGGCTGCATGCGATTCTCGATGACGTCGCCGAGGACTGCTACGGAGTCGACCTGAACGCCGAGGGCATAGACTATATCCGGGGTTTGGGATATCAACGGGTTAATGCCATCGATATTCTGGCGGAAGAGGATCCGGAAATCACTGGCGGCCAGTGGGACTATCTGGTCCTGGCCGAGGTTCTGGAGCATATCGAAAATCCGGCCGGATTTCTGCGTGCCATCGCGGAAAAATATGCCGGTCGCTTCAAGAAGCTGATTATCACCGTCCCCAACGCATTTTCCTGGCAGAACCATAAGGCTACGAAACGTGGGGTCGAAATCATAAACACCGATCACCGGTTCTGGTTTACGCCCTTCACCATCGCCAAGAATATAGCCATGGCCGGCCTGCTGCCGGACGAAATCATCATGTGCGGATATAAACGCAATCGCTCGCCGTTGAAACGCTGGCGATTCGGGCGTTATCCGCTATTGCGGGACAATATAATCGCAACAGCCACTTGGAAAGACGGAGAAAATTAAATCAGGGAAACGCCATATCGCCGTTCGCGATATCATTCCCCATTGGACGGTTTCAGGGATCGTTCCCAGTTAACCGCACCCGCAACGATTGTTTCCAGCGTGTCATGGTGTGGCGCCCACCCTAGGCATTCACGGATTTTTTCCGCATCCGCAATAAGGACCGGGATATCCCCCGGCCTCCGGCTGCTGCCTCGGATCTCGAAATTCGTGCCAGAATACCGGCGGACCGCCTCAAGGACCTCTCGAACGGAAAAGCCTTTTCCGTACCCGCAATTGAGCACCAAGCTCTCTCCACCGCCGCGTAAATGGGCGAGCGCCAACATGTGGGCTTCAACCAAATCCGTCACATGAATAAAATCGCGGACGCCGGTCCCGTCGGGCGTATCGTAATCTTCGCCAAAAATCGCCACGTAATCACGCCTGCCCGCCGCGGCCTCGCACGCCACCTTGATAAGATGCGTCGCGTTCGGCGTGGATTGCCCTGCCCTGCCAAGCGGGTCCGCGCCCGCCACGTTGAAATAACGTAGCGCTATATGGCGGAATCCTGGAATGGCCGCCGAGACATCCCGCAGCATCCATTCTGTAACCAGTTTCGTTTTGCCGTATGGGCTATCGGGGCAAGGCGGCAGATCTTCAGTAACCGGATTGATTTCCACGGTTCCATACACCGCCGCCGTGGAGGAGAATATAAAATTGGCAACGCCTTCTTCCACGCATGTCTCAACCAGTGTCCGGCTGACACATGTATTGTTTTTGTAATATTTAAGCGGATTTTCGACCGACTCAGGAACCACGACACTGCCAGCGAAATGCATCACCGCATCGACGCCGAACTCCCGAATTACTGACCGGACCAAGGCGTCATCCGCCACATTGCCTTCGAAAAAGGGTACATCCGAACTTATTGCCGTCCGCGCGCCCGTGGAAAGGTCGTCGATGACGACAACGCCCTGGCCCACGTCACGCAGCGCCAGAACCGCGTGAGAGCCAATATAACCGGCGCCCCCTGTAACAAGTGTCGTATGTTCAACCATGCAATCCATTCTCCCGGAACGAATATGCGCCGCAAACCGGCGGAACCGAAACAGATTGGCTGTCCGTTGAAGATGAACTCATGATGGATTTAGCAACAACGCTGAAATTGGCCCGGCCGCATAATACACAGTTGCCCACCGCTGTCATAGAGGCGCTGTTTTTTACAAAGACCGCGTGGATGGGGTGGTAACCTCCCCGGATGCCGGTGATGGTGAGCGCCCCGCGGCTTGTGATCGCGCTGGCCGGCAGACTTGCCTTGAACGACTGCATATTGTCCTCCCGGTTTCTCTTTTCCGCCTCCCATCCCGTTCCGGAATGGCCTGGCGAACCCGGAAAGACCCTGGCGCGCAATAACGCACGCCTGGCATCAACCCTGATAACCTTGGCGTATGATTTCGTTACGCGGCTTCGCGGTCCGGCGACACCAGCGCGGCAGCATCGCGCAGGATTTCGGGGCCCGCACCCCGGCGACAGGCATTCTCACTGAGATGACGGCGCCAGGCCCGCGCCCCCGGCAGGCCGTTGAACAGCCCCATCATATGGCGGGTCATGCGGTGCAAGGGTACGCCAGCCGCGCATTGCGCCTCGACATAGGGCAAATATGCCCCGATCGCGTCATGGCGCGACTCCGGCCCCGCCGCGCCGCCGAATATGCGCGCGTCCGCATCCCGCAATATCCACGGATCGTTATAGGCCG
>JAOUMF010000094.1 GCA_029881615.1 Alphaproteobacteria bacterium
ACGTCCGCCACCAGCCTCGGCCAGGGCTTCGTCCGCCTCGAAGAAATGGGCCAGTGTCTGGGGGCTCGCTTTCTGGCCGCGTTCCACCAGCCGCCGTGCGGCATCGTAGATCCGGCCATGCACCGGTTCGTAGAAATGTTCGGCCTGCAGGAACTCGGAAACTTTTTCCAGCGCCCGGTCGCTGGTCAGGATGGCGCCCAGCAACGCCGCTTCCACCTCCGCATTATGGGGGGGGATGCGGTAGGCGGGCGCATCGTGCCCGTTGTCGCGCAGCGGGGTTACGGTATTTTCGGTGGCGGGCGGGTTCATGGCTGAAACAATACACCCGCCTTGCGGCGGGTGTAAGTATTCAATAGAGAGGATATCGGGGATAACTTCCCTGATCGGCCTGAAATCAACGGGTTCAGGCCTTCTCTTCCGTATCGCCGGATTCTTCGGCGGCAGCTTCGGCCGGCACTTCCTCGGCCGACTCGGCCTCGGCTTCGCCGCTCACTTCAGCGACCACCGACTCCACCAGATCTTCTTCCGGGGCATGCTCCAGCATTTCCCTTGCCTTCGCCGCGGCCTCGGCGGCGGCCGCGGCCTCTGCCGCAATGGCCTCTCTCTCGGCGCGATCATCTTCCTGCGCGGTGATGGCGCGGCCCAACTTGGCCTGGCGTTCTGCCTCCTCTTCGGAACGCGCCACATTGACGATCACCGTTACGGACACTTCCGCATGCAGGCGGATGCGCATTTCATGCAGGCCCAGCATCTTGATCGGATGATCCATCACAACCTGGTTACGGTTGACGGTGACACCGCCGGCGGTAACGCCCTCGGCGATATCGCGCGAGGTGACCGAACCGTACAGCTGGCCGCTTTCGCCGGCGCTGCGGATCATATTGATGCGCATGCCGTCCAGCTTCTCGCCAACCTTTTCCGCCTCGCCCTTCTGGGCCAGGTTTTCTGCTTCCAGCTGCTGGCGCTGCTGTTCGAAAAGAACCTTGTTATCCTTGGTCGCGCGCAATGCCTTTTTGCGCGGCAACAGGAAATTACGGGCAAAACCGGGTTTGACGCTGACGACATCGCCCATCTGGCCCAGCTTCTCGACACGCTCGAGCAAAATTACTTCCATCTTTCCATCCTCCTGCGCCCCGCACTAACGGAGCCAAATTCGGTCGTTCGTTTAAACCCAAACCGGACAAAACGCAATGCCGCGCTTATTGTTCGGTCGTCTTTATCAATCTTTGCCGTATTCCGGCGAACTGTTCCACTGCGCCCAGCAACACTACCAGTACCGACGGCCATACCGGCCCGAATACCAGAAGGTAGAAGATAACCAGCAAGATCGTGCCGCCCTGGATTTTCCTGTTGAAGGCATGAACCACCGCCAAACCCTGCAGCAGGAAGGCACTACAGACGGCAAAAGATATCGCCACCGCATAGGTCCCCGCCGGGGCCGGCAACAGCATGGCGGCCGTAACCGATATGGCCGCCACGACTGCCATCCAGTTTGGCAGTTCCATTCCCGCAAAATCCGGCCAGGGCCGCAAAGCCCTGTTCATCTTCTCCAGTGCCGATTGAGCCAACGCGCTACTGGCCAGCAGGATCAACATCAGGAAGCTGGTCATCATTCCCGGCAGCAACCGCTTGGTCCACTCCATCTTTCGCAGCAATTCCTCGACGGTGACTTCACCCCGGCCGGAAGATGCGAAACTCTCGGCGAAGGCATGCAGACGCTCGTCAAACATTTGCTGCACCTCGAGCGACGAAATGATCGTGGTGACCGCGACAGCCACCCCCATTCCGACGACGGTCAGTGTCGCCGCCAGCAAGCCGGCGGGATACCAAACCGTCACGCCGTCGGTGGTTCGCGATAACATGGCCTGGCGAACCAGTATTGCCGCCGGTACCGCGAATCCTCCGGCGAATATCGCGCCGGCCATGGGGCCCTGGAGAATCAGAACGCCTGCGATGGCCACCGCCGAGGCTAAAGCACCGGCTATCGCGCCAAGTCCCAGTCCCGCCATGAAAAGTGGTACCGGAATCAGCACGGACAGCATCATGGCGCCTGGCGGGCTTGCCGGAGCAAGCCCGTAGAGCAGAGCGCTGGCAATGCCGGCGCCTGCGCTAAGCAACCACCATGGGTTGGTCATGCGCTTACCCCCAAAGCCCGCCCAAGGGCGGCCGCGACTTACTTCAGGATGTAGGGCATCAGCGCCAGGAAACGGGCACGCTTGATCGCGCGGGCCAATTCACGCTGTTTCTTGTTGGAAACGGCGGTGATACGGCTCGGCACAATCTTGCCCCTCTCCGACGTGAAGCGCAGCAATAGCTTGACGTCCTTGTAGTCGATGACCGGCGCGTTTGGCCCGGTAAACGGGCAAGTCTTGCGGCGCCGGAAGAACGGACGGCGGCCGGCTGCGGGGCGCTCGGAAGCGTCAACGTCGCTCATTCCTCGTCTCCTTCATTGGCAGTAGTTGTCTCGGCTACGGATTCGGCTGCGGCGGCCCTCGGCGCATCGCTATCGCGGCGCGGACGGTCGTCGTCGCGGCTCGGACGTTCCCGATCGCCACGGTCACGGCCTTGCATCATGACGGACGGACCTTCGGGAAGCTCTTCGGTGCGGATGGTCAGGTGACGCAATACGTCTTCATTCAGACGCATTTGACGTTCCATTTCCCGCATCGTATCCGAATCGGCCTCGATGTTCATCAGGACATAGTGGCCCTTGCGGTTTTTCTTGATGCGGTACTGCAGGCTTTTCAGCCCCCAGTATTCACGGCGGTGGATCTGTCCACTCGCGCTGGTGATGACCTCGGAAAAGGCATCGGCGAGTGCGTCCACCTGGGCGGCGGAAATATCCTGCCGCGCAATAAAGATATTCTCGTAGTAAGCCATAAGTCGTCGGACTCCCTTTGGCTGTTTGCGGCCCGGCATCGCCGCGGACCATCCGCGGAAACGATTAACCCGAACCTAGCCGACCCCGATACGGACCCGGCAAGGAGTTATGAAGCGGCGCAATATACACATATGACCGTCCGGGGAAAGGGGAAAATCAATCATGGCCCGCGGATATTTCAGTCATATGGTCGCAGGGGATGACATATATAATGGGTGGCGATGGCGGATGGCGGGCGAAAATCTTTGACTTCCCGTTATTCCTGCGTATATAAGCCCCTCGCTTTCCGGGAATGTGGGCCGGCGAATGGCCGAATCCCCGCCCTCCATGGCAGTTGCCGCGGATGTGGACTACCGGACAAACACAACACCGAAATGATCGGGAACGAAAATCATGAGTAAAAGACATTCCGCCAAGTACAAGATCGACCGCCGTTTGGGCGTCAATCTCTGGGGTCGGCCCAAGAGCCCCTTCAATAAACGCGAATCCCGCCCGGGCCAGCATGGTCAGCGCCGCCGCAAGATGACCGACTACGGCACGCAGCTCGCCGCCAAGCAGCAGCTCAAGGGCTATTACGGCAATATCAACGAAAAGCAGTTCCGCAAGCTTTACCAGGAAGCCGACGGCCGTCGTGGAGACACCGGCGAGAACCTGATCGAGTTGCTGGAACGCCGCCTGGACGCCGCGGTCTATCGCGCGCGTTTCGTGCCGACAGTCTTCGCCGCGCGCCAGTTCATCAATCACGGCCATGTGAAGGTGAACGGCAAGCGCGTCAATATCGGCTCCTACCGTCTGCGTGACGGCGACGTCATCGAGGTGCGCGAGAAGAGCCGCGAGATCCCGATGGTGCTGGAAGCCATCCAGTCGAGCGAACGCGACACGCCGGAATATATCTCGGTCGACTACAAGAAGCTGCAGGCGACCTATGTACGCGCGCCCAAGCTGGCCGACGTGCCTTATCCGGTACAGATGCAGCCCAACTTGGTTGTTGAGTTCTATTCGCGCTAATCCTTCGAAAGCGCGACGGACATCAGGAAAAGGCGGCCTTCGGGTCGCCTTTTTCATGTCCGGGCCGTTTTGCTCTGGCCTTGAATTCCCGCGCTTCCGCCCTTTCCCTGCCGGGCGCGGTCATGTATAGCAGCGCGGCCATGAAAACTATTGATTTCGATTTCCATTTGCCGAGCGAGGCGATCGCCGAGCGCCCGGTCAGTCCGCGTGACGCCGCGCGGTTGCTGGCGGTCGGTGAGTCTCTGCGCGATCTTCATATGCGCGATCTGCCGGGCCTGCTGGAACCCGGTGACGTACTGGTGTTCAACGATACCCGCGTGCTGCCGGCGCGGCTGCGCGGGCGGCGCGGCGAGGCCAGGATAGAGGCGACCCTGCACAAGCAGGAAGCGGTGAATGAATGGCTCGCCTTTGCGCGGCCGGCGAAACGGCTGCGCCAGGGGGAAACAGTCACCTTCGCCGAGGATTTCTTGGCCGAGGTCGTGGCGAAGGGCGAGGGCGGCGAGGTGCGGTTGCGCTTCAATGTGGGCGGCGCGGATCTGATCGCGGCTTTGCAACGCCATGGCGAGATGCCGCTGCCCCCTTATATAAAGCGCGAGGCCGGCGCCGATGAACGCGACAAGGCCGACTATCAAACCATGTTCGCCGAAATCGAGGGCGCGGTCGCCGCGCCCACCGCCGGGCTGCATTTCACGCCGAACCTGATGCAGGCGATACGGGATCGCGGGGTCACGCCCGTGCCGCTGACCCTGCATGTGGGGGCGGGAACCTTCCTGCCGGTCAAGGTGGATGACCTGGCCGATCACAGGATGCATGCGGAATATGGCGAGGTCAGTGCGGAGACAGCGCAGGCCATCAATAAAGCCCGTGCCGCCGGCGGCCGGGTGGTGGCGGTCGGCACCACGGTGTTGCGGCTGCTGGAAAGCGCGGCGGATGAGGATGGTACGCTCCGCCCCTTCGCCGGCGATACCGATATTTTCATTACACCGGGCTATCGCTTCAAGATCGTCGATCTGCTGGTGACCAATTTCCATCTGCCGAAATCGACGCTGTTCATGCTGGTCTGCGCCTTCGCCGGCATGGAACGCATGAAGCAGGCTTACAAACATGCGATCGCTACCGGCTATCGCTTCTATTCCTATGGCGATGGCTCGCTGTTAAAGAGGGCGACATGACGGGTAAATTCAAATTCGAACATCTGGCGTCGGACGGGCTGGCGCGGCGCGGCCGTATCCACACCGCGCACGGGACCATCGAGACCCCAGCCTTCATGCCGGTCGGCACGGCGGGCACGGTGAAGGCGATGACCATGGACGCCGTGCGCTCCACCGGGGCCGAGATCGTGCTGGGCAATACCTATCATTTGATGTTGCGCCCCACTGCCGAGCGGGTGGCGCAGTTCGGGGGGCTGCATAAATTCGCGGATTGGCCGGGGCCGATCCTCACCGATTCCGGCGGGTTTCAGGTCATGTCGCTGTCGAAACTGCGCAAGATGAACGAGGACGGTGTTACCTTCAGCTCCCATGTGGACGGCGCCAAGATCAAGCTGACGCCGGAACGATCCATGGAAATCCAGGATATGCTGGATGCCGACATCACCATGTGTTTCGACGAATGCACGCCCTATCCGGCTACCCATGAGCAGGCGGCGGAGTCCATGCGGCTGTCCATGCGCTGGGCGGCGCGTTGCCGGAAGGCTTTCCGCGAACGCCCCGGTTACGGCCTGTTCGGCATCGTCCAGGGCAGCACCTTCGAGGATCTGCGCCGGGAATCGGTCGATGCCTTGACCGATATCGGCTTCGACGGCTACGCCATCGGCGGGCTGGCGGTGGGCGAGGGGCAGGAAGAGATGTTCCGCGCCCTGGATTTCACCGGACCGATGCTGCCGCAAGACCGGCCGCGATACCTGATGGGTGTTGGGCGGCCGCTGGACATTGTTGGCTCGGTACTGCGCGGCGTGGATATGTTCGACTGCGTGATGCCGACACGTTCGGGCCGCACCGGCCAGGGTTTCACCCGCCATGGCGTGATGAACATCCGCAACGCCCGACATGCCCATGACGACCGGCCGCTGGACACGGAATGCGAATGCCCCGCTTGCCGCAAGCATTGCCGGGGTTATCTGCATCATCTGTTCAAGGCGAACGAGATGCTGGGGTCGATGCTGCTGACATGGCATAATCTGCAATATTATCAGGATCTGATGGCGGGCCTGCGGGCGGCCATCGAGGCCGGCAATCTGGCCGAGCATGTGGCGGCGCTGGAGGCTGCGATGGCGGAGGGCGACATTCCGGCCACGAGTGACCCGCTGACAGGAGATATATGATGAGTGACGATATCTATTCGGGGCTGACCCAGCTTGGCGGCGAGGCGAAACTGCCGGCCTCGCCCGAGGAGGCGGTGCTGGAGCGGGTGCCCAACCCGCAGAAGGGCGAGCGCTACATCGTGCGTTTCACCGCGCCGGAATTTACCTCGCTCTGCCCGATCACCGGCCAGCCGGATTTCGCTCATCTGATGATCGATTACGTGCCCGGCGACTGGCTGGTGGAGAGCAAGTCGCTGAAGCTCTATCTCGGCAGTTTCCGCAATCATGGCGCTTTCCACGAGGATTGCACGGTCGCCATCGCCAAGCGGCTGCGCGACCTGCTGGCGCCGCAGTGGATTCGCATCGGCGGCTATTGGTATCCGCGCGGCGGCATTCCCATCGATGTGTTCTGGCAGTCGGGCCCGCCGCCCGAGGGCGTCTGGATCCCGGAGCAGGGCGTGGCGCCCTATCGCGGCCGGGGGTGAGATGACCGGACCGCGCGATGCCATCCGCGCGAAGGCGCTGGAGGTCGGCTTCGACGCGGTCGGCTTTGCGCCCGCCGAACTGGGCGGCGCCGTTTCCGACAATCTGCGCGACTTCATCGCCCGCGGTTACCATGGCGAGATGGCCTGGATGCCGGAGAAGGCCGACCGTCGCATCGGGCCGACGGCGCTGTGGCCGGAAGCGAAGAGTGTAATAGCACTCGGCATGAATTACGCGCCGGCCGAAGACCCGCTGGCGTTGGCCGGCAGCCCGGATCGCGGCGTCATCTCGGTCTATGCCCGTAACCGCGACTATCACGATCTGGTCAAGAAACGGCTGAAGGCGCTGGGCCGCTGGATCGTCGAGAGCCAGGGTTGCGAGATCAAGGTTTTCGTCGATACCGCGCCGGTAATGGAAAAACCGCTGGCCGCGCGTGCCGGTCTCGGCTGGCAGGGCAAGCACACCAACCT
>JAOUMF010000095.1 GCA_029881615.1 Alphaproteobacteria bacterium
CCTGAAAGAAGTGGATTTGCCGGACGGGGTTATATTGGGGGCAATCGTGCGCGATGGCGAGGTTATCATTCCGCGCGGCACTACTGTAATCGAAGGCCAGGACCGGGTCATCTTGCTGGCCACCGCGGAAGCGGTGAAGCAGGTGGAAAAGATGTTCTCGGTACGCCTCGAATTCTTCTGACCGTTCGGAGAGATAGCCAAGATGCCACGATATGCCTATGTGAACGGCCAGTACCTGCCGCATGATCAGGCTGCGGTACATATTGAAGACAGGGGTTATCAATTCGCCGATGGCGTTTATGAAGTTGTTCCTGTCGCCGGGGGCCTGGCCGTTGATGAAATACCGCACCTGGACCGGCTGGAACGTTCGCTCGCCGAACTTCGCATCGCAATGCCGATGTCACGCAGGGCGCTTGAGATCGTGTGCCGTGAATTGCTTCGGCGCAACGGTATTCGGAACGGTTTGATCTATATTCAGGTTACCCGCGGTGTTGCGCCGCGCAATCACTCCTTTCCCGCCCATGCGCGGCCAGCATTGGTCATGACCACCAAGCGGATGAATTTCGACGGGCAGTCCAAGTTCAGGGATGGCGTTGCCGTCATTTCGGCGCCGGATTTGCGTTGGGCGCGCCGCGACATCAAGACGATCAACCTGCTGCCCAACTGCCTGGCCAAACAGGCCGCCCTTGAGGCCGGTGCCTATGAGGCGATTCAGGTCGATGCAGAAGGTAAGGTGACCGAGGGTACCAGTTCCAACGCCTGGATCGTGACCAAGGATGGGATGCTGGTGACCCGCCAGCTTAGTAACGATATTTTGCATGGTGTTACCCGGCGAACTATCCTGGCGATCGCGATGGAGGAGGGGATAGCGTTCGAGGAACGCCCCTTCACGGTGCCCGAGGCTCAGGGGGCTCGCGAGGCGTTTGTCACCAGTGCCACGTCATTTGTCACGCCCGTTGTGGAAATCGATGGAAAGCGCATAGGCGACGGAAAGCCAGGGCTGCTGTCGCAAAGGCTGTTGAGCTGGTATCGCGACTATATGGCGGGGCTGAGAGATGGCGCATGAGTGAGTTCCCAGCGCGCCCATCGGCGATCATCTTTGACTGGGATAATACGCTGGTAGATACCTGGCCTACAATTCATGAGGCACTCTCCGTAACCCTTGAAGCCATGGGACATGCCCCCTGGAGCTTCGACGAAACCAGGGCCCGGGTGCGCCAGTCGCTGAGAGATTCATTTCCCGTCCTGTTCGGCGACCGGTGGGAAGAGGCGCGCGAAATCTTTTACGCGGCCTTCGCGCGAAACCATATTGAACGATTGACGCCGCTTCCCGGTGCCGCGGAGTTACTGGCGGCACTGACCGCCAGCGGTATGGGGATGGCAATTCTTAGCAATAAGACCGGACGTTATTTGCGCGATGAAGTGGTTCATCTGGGATGGAGCGCCCATTTTGGGGCGCTGGTAGGGGCTGGTGACGCTGAGCAGGACAAACCTGCGCGTCAGGCTCTTGACCTTGCGTTGGAGCCTTTGGGTTGTAAAGCTGGGGCCACGGTCTGGATGGTAGGTGATTCAGGCATCGATATGGAGGTTGCGCATCGCACCGGTTGCGTGCCGGTTTTGTTGAATCGTACGGATCACGATGCTGAAGAATTCCAAAATTGCCCACCGGAACTCGTTTTTAGTGGTTGCAACGGCTTTGAAGAACTCGTAGCAAGGTGGTAAGTTCGGTTGACCTGAACTTTTCGACTGGCGCATCGGGCATACTGACCCATATATATACCTTGGGCGTCTCGGTTTGGGTGGGGCGCCTGAATAAACAAACGAAAATCTCGGGGCAAGAAAATGTCATCAGAAAAAAACCAAAATGTGCAGGACGTATTTCTCAATAACGTTCGAAAGAACAAAATGCCGGTTACCGTGTTTCTGGTAAACGGGGTGAAGCTTCAGGGGATCATCACCTGGTTTGATAATTTTTCCGTTTTGCTACGGCGGGACGCGCATTCGCAGCTTGTCTACAAGCATGCGATTTCCACGGTTATGCCGGCACAGCCGGTACAGCTGTTTGAGCCGGAACGCGCCGATGAGTCGGAGCCGGAGACTGCGTCCGCTGACTAATCGGCCACATCCCGAGTGACGGGAGAGCAAGAACACGTCGGTGGCAGCACCGGCCGCGCATTGGTACTGCACCCTGCTATTGTTAGCGGGGTGCGGGCGCGTGACCCTGAACTGCGTCTTGAAGAAGCGGTTGGATTGGCCGAAGCTATTGAGCTGGATGTCGTTCACGCCGAAACGGTGCGAACCAAGAAGGTCCGTCCGTCGACATTTCTTGGCAAGGGCGCGGTAGATCAGTTCACTGATTTGATCGAGGCGCAGGAAATCGGCGTGGTAATTGTTGATACCGCGCTGGCACCTATTCAGCAGCGGAATCTGGAACGCGCCTGGAATACCAAAGTCATCGACCGTACGGGCCTTATTCTGGAAATCTTCGGGGCCCGGGCCCGCACCCATGAGGGTCGGTTGCAGGTGGAACTGGCGGCTCTGAACTATCAGCGGTCTCGCCTGGTGCGCAGCTGGACCCATCTTGAGCGTCAACGCGGCGGAGCGGGTTTTCTTGGCGGACCCGGCGAAAGCCAGCTGGAAATCGATCGCCGGCTGATTGGCGACCGGATTACGCGGTTGCGGCGCGAGTTGGACGAAGTAAAACGAACCAGGACGCTTCACCGCGCCGCCCGGAAACGGGTTCCCTATCCCGTGGTCGCGCTGGTCGGCTACACCAACGCGGGTAAGTCGACGCTATTCAACCGGCTAACCAACTCGGCTGTCATGGCGCAGGACATGCTGTTCGCCACGCTGGATCCGACCATGCGGTCGCTTGAGTTGCCTTCGGGCCGCAACATTGTTCTGTCCGATACGGTGGGGTTTATTTCCGAATTGCCGACCCAGCTTGTCGCGGCCTTTCAGGCAACGCTGGAAGAAGTGCTGGAAGCCGATCTCATTGTACATGTGCGCGATATCGCCTCGCCCGACAGCGAGGCCCAGAAGAGCGATGTCGAGGATGTGCTGGCCGAGCTTGGCCTGGAGGCCGCGCGTCCCATCGAGGCATTGAACAAGCTTGATGTTCTGGATGCGGAGGAACGGTCGGTAGTCGAAAACAGGACGACCCGCGATCCCGACAGTATCGCGCTTTCGGCGCTTGCGGGTGCTGGTTGCGGCGATCTGTTGGAGGCAATTGACCGGCGACTATCTGAAAACCGGCATGTGGTGAATCTGGATATCGATCTGTCGGATGGTGCGGCATTGGCCTGGCTGTATAGCCATGGCGAAGTTCTGGAACGTCAGGACGAGGGAATGGAAACGCATCTGGTCGTTGCCCTGGATGCTGTCGACGAGGCGCGTTTTCGTAACCAATTCCAGAATAGTCGGGCCTGATCGGCATGACGATCTTTCCGGATTCGGATCGCGTGGTTGCCGCCATTCGCGAAGCCGCCGAGGAAGATATCCTCCCACGTTTTCAAAAGCTTGAAAATCACGAAATTTCCGAAAAGAACCTCGGCGAAGTTGTGACCATCGCCGATATAGAGGCCGAAGACCGGTTGACGCGATTGCTTGGTGATATCGTACCCGGGTCCGCCGTGGTCGGCGAGGAGGCGGTCTCAAAGGACCCCGACGTCTTGAAACGGCTGCGGGGCAGGGGGCCGGTCTGGCTGGTTGATCCGGTCGACGGTACCGCGAATTTCGCCGCGGGCCGGCGGGTTTTCGGAATTATCGTTTGTTACCTGGTAGACGGCATTGCGCGAGGGGGATGGATTCACGATCCTTGCTCTAACAGGACCGCGATCGCCATGGCCGGTGAGGGCGGCTGGTACAACGGCGAACGCTTGAAACTGTCCCCGGCCGTGCCTCTCGAGCAGATGATCGGCACTTTGAACGTCGGTTTTTTCCCGAACCGCCGACACAACGCTGTGCGCGATGCAGCGAAGCGTTTCAAGGAGATATACAGCTATCGTTGTGCGGCTCATGATTATCTGGCGCTGGCGCGGGGAGAGAAACATTTTTCCCTCTATCGCCGCCTGTGGCCTTGGGATCACGCGGCCGGCGTGTTGCTGCTGGCAGAGGCCGGCGGCTACACCGCGCGGCTTGACGGCCGGCCCTATCAGGCAACGGGTCGGGAGGAAGGAATATTGTCCACCACCGACCAGAAAAGCTGGGAAACGATAAAAAACTACCTGATGCGGGCCGAGCCGGATTGAGATCGCGGTCATCCGCGTCTAGGATAAGGACGCCTTTCCAAACAACCTACCCACATTGAATATCTGGAGGATCTAAAATCATGTCCAAGGTTGCCTTTATCGGCCTTGGCGTCATGGGCTATCACATGGCCGGACATTTGAAGTCCGGCGGCCATGACGTTACCGTTTACAATCGCACGGCCGCCAAGGCCGAAGCCTGGGTCAAGCAGCATGGCGGCGCCTCGGCGGCGACGCCCCGCGAGGCGGCCGCTGATTGTGACATAGTATTTTGCTGCGTCGGCAACGATAACGATCTGCGCGGTGTCGTGTTGGGTGATGACGGCATCCTTGCCGGCATGAAAGCCGGTGCGACTTTGGTGGACAACACCACGGCATCGGCCGACGTTGCGCGCGAACTCTATGGAGAAGCCAAAAGCCGTGGCCTGAAGTTCATCGACGCCCCGGTTTCCGGTGGCGAGGCTGGCGCGCAAAACGGTGCGCTGACCGTGATGTGCGGTGGCGACCAGGATGTATTCGACGCGGCCCAGCCGGTGATCGATTGCTTTGCGCGGGCGGTGACGCTGATGGGGCCGGCCGGGTCCGGTCAGTTGACCAAGATGGTCAACCAGATCTGTATCGCCGGATTGCTGCAGGGGCTTTCCGAGGGCATGAACTTCGGCTCCCGCGCCGGCCTGGACATGGGCAAGGTGCTGGACGTGATCTCCAAGGGTGCGGCACAATCCTGGCAGATGGAAAACCGCGGCACTACCATGTGCCAAGGCGAATTCGAGTTCGGTTTCGCCGTTGACTGGATGCGCAAGGATCTGTCGATTTGCCTGGAAGAGGCTAAAAACAACGGTGCCCGCCTGCCGGTAACGGCCCTGGTCGATCAGTTCTATGCGCAGGTTCAGGCCCGCGGCGGCAAGCGGTGGGATACTTCAAGCCTGATGCAGTTGTTGGCGAAGGACTGATATCCACCGCCAATCAGGCGTACGAAAACAAGGTCCGGCCGGAGAAATTCGGCCGGACTTTTCTATTTTTCAGGCAGGGGGACCGGGGAGGGCGCTGTTTTGGCTTCTTCCCATAACCGGTCCATCTCCTCGAGCGTTGCCTCCTCCAGCGAGCGGCCAGTCTCGCGTAACCGTTTCTCGACATGCCGGAAGCGATGTTCGAACTTTGCGTTGGTACGCCGCAAGGCCGTTTCCGGGTCTATGTCGAGATGCCGTGCCAGGTTTGCGACCGAGAACAGTACATCCCCAAGTTCGTCTTCCATGCGAGCCGGTTCGGCGCCACCAATTATTTCCTGGCGTAGTTCGCCTATTTCCTCTTCCAGTTTGGCTAGCACAGGCAGTATATCCGGCCAGTCGAAGCCGACCCTGGCGGCGCGCCGCGCCAGCTTGACGGCCCTGGTCTGGGCGGGCAGGGCGACTGAAACCCCGTCCAGCGCGCTGGGTTCATGCCCGGTAGCCGCAGCCTTTGCCGCCCGTTCCTCGGCCTTCTTGCTTTCCCATGAAATGGTTTGTTCAGCCGTTGATGCCACGGTTTCGCCCGCAAAGACATGGGGGTGCCGGCTGATCATCTTGTCGGATATCGCGCGCGCCACGGATTCGAAATCGAATAATCCCTGTTCTTCGGCCATGCGGGCATGAAAGACCACTTGCAACATCAGGTCGCCCAGTTCGTCGCGAAGCTCCGGCATATCATCACGCGCGATGGCATCCGCGACCTCATAGGCCTCTTCGATCGTGTAGGGCGCGATGCTGGCAAAATCCTGTTCCAGGTCCCAGGGGCAACCGCCGTTCGGGTCCCTGAGTTTGGCCATGATCTCCAGCAGGCGGTCGGTCTGTTTGCTCATTACGTTTCCAGGCGGTTCGTGATCTGACGGGATTGCAGATTAGCCCATGGCTGCCAAATGGGAACCATTCTGCGGATCAATTACATCCTGATCTTCGCCATTTGGTCTACTAGTAGACTATAATGTGGGATTTTGTTATGGTCGATCCGGTTTTGAAAAAGGACAGTCCGATGGCGACAAACACCGCGCAACGACGCTGGCGATCGAAGAATCGCTTCACCAAGACGCAGCTTAATGTAATGGCGCGGCGCCTGGTTCATGATGATCTCGAGGAAATCGCCCGCGTATTTCAGCTCCGCGGGAAGGCTGAAGCTGTTTCTTTCTCGGCCTTCGTTACGAAGGGGCTGATGCAATACGCCAGCCATAATGAAGAGGCGCAACGATTGTTGACGATTTTCGTCAAGTCCTGGTTTCGCGACCGCGATCTCAATGGGTGAGGGGAGGCGGATGAAATTATATCCACGTCAATATGACGTTAACTGTTTGTGCCTTAAGGTATGTCTGTAATTCGAACATTAATTTGCCGGAGATAAGCAGGATGGCACGTGGAGCGTCATATAATCTCGATGAACTCATCTGGAAGAACCGGGGCGAAGGCCGCAATACCGGTTGTCCGCGATTGGCTTCCCTGATCCGCGATTCCCGCGAGAATGCCGGCCTTAGCCTCGATCAGCTAGCTGAGATGCTTGGTCTCGATTCAGCCCGTGTGTCTGTATGGGAAACCGGTACCGAAGGCATGAATCGCGCCGATATTGAGTCGCTGCGTTCAATCTTTCCCGACACGGACTTTGGGGCGGTTAAATATCGTCCGACACCGCATCATGGTGAGATTGCCCATATCCCGCCGGACTGACGACCATATAGTCAATTTGAAATTTAAACTGCGCCAGACGGAAGTCGGCGCAGTTTTTTTATGCTTGGACTGAGAGGGCGCGTGGCGAGGCTGTGTCCGGCCGGTCTGTTCGGTCATGGCATTTTCAGCTCGAAATTTGCGGTGTAATCCATTCTATTCTAAATCGCATAATGTATATTATGGAAAATTACTG
>JAOUMF010000096.1 GCA_029881615.1 Alphaproteobacteria bacterium
TTCTGCCAACTGGACCGCGCGATGATATTCGAAGATCCCGATGGCACGCGGATCCTCTATGACGCAGGACGCACCGTCGCCGGCGCGGGCGACGCGCGCCTCGGCAAGATCGATGCGGTGTTGCTGAGCCATGTCCATGGCGACCATCTGGGCGACCGCCACATCCCGGCGGCGAATGCCGGCGACTGCGGCGGACCGGACTTTTCCGTCGTCGACGTGCCGGTCTCCAACTCGGTGAAAATCGTGGTGGCCAAAAAGGCGAAATTCATCGTAGGCGCGGAAATGGCCAGCTTCTTCGCCGCCAAGGTGAAGGGCGCGGGCGGCGACCCGAAACTTGTCGAACTCGCCCGCTACGGCGCTTCGCGCAAGGTCGGCGGCGTTTCGATCGCCACCGTTCCGGCGGTCCATAGTAACGGCCTGAACGCCGCCTTCGTGGATAACAAGGCGCATGCCGATATGCTGAAGGAAGAGGGCCTGACCGCCTATGTAGGCCCGCCCAGCGGCTATGTGCTGAGCTTCTCGAACGGGCTTGTCGTCTATCTGTCGGGCGACACCGGCATTACCGCCGAACAGGACCTGGTGGTGCGCCAGTATTACGGGGCCAAACTCGTCGTCATGAATATCGGCGACGTCTTCACCACCGGCCCGACCGAGGCGGCCCATGTGATCAATGAAATGGTCAAGCCGGCCTCGGTGATCCCCTCGCACGCCAACGAGGTAGCGACGGATGGCGGCAAGGTCGTCGCCGGTTCCCGCACCGATATCTTCCTGAAAGCCATTAAGGTGCCGGGTCATCTGCCGCTGAGCGGGAGAACCATGGCGTTCGACAAGAACGGCAAATGCGTCGAAGGCTGCTGAGCCGCCTTCCCGCCGACTATCGTTATGGAACCGGGACGCGGCTGTGCGAGCCTGTTTGCGCGGCAAACACAGTCGCGGCCCGGTGATCGGCCGCCACGGCCAGCCTTCACCGGTTCAATGGCATTACGCCCTTACAATTCACATAACACCGGATATTGCCCCCTCACCGCGCCTCGCATTGCGCGACAGGCTTTTCCGTTGCGCGGCGATAGGTCCAGTAGGCGCGGTAGCCCACGGCCTGCTTCTCGAACTGCAACTCCGTCGGGCTGCAGGTATAGCTGGCTCTGCCGCTGCGGATATGATCGTAGAAATTGGTTTCCATCGGCGGCGCACTGATGGCATTGCCCTTGGCGAACACCGTCAGGTTTTCCGGCCCGCGGTCGCTGAGCACACAGATATCCATCCGCCCCTCGCGACCATGCCAATAGCCCAGACCGGGCCCGACAGCTTGCGTCTTGACCGATTTACCATCGCCCTTTTCCATGATCAGCGATGTCTCGCTGGCATTATGGGTGAGCCTGCCATCGGGATGGAAAGTCAGATACCGGGGTGCCTTGGTCTCGACACGGATGTCCGCCCCGTGCTGCCCCACGATCCCCTGGCGCTGCATATCGGCCTCGAATTCCCGCGCACCCTTGACCAGTTCCCAGGTCCCTGTCAGGCAAGAATCGGCTTCGCCGGAACTGCGCCTCTTCCGCACCGCGTTACAACTGCGGCAATCGTTCCTTAAATTCCGGTCGGCGGTACTGCTGCAGATGGCCTCCACCGACTCTCCCAGCACCATGCCAGCCGGCACATCGGGCGAATCATCATCTTCCTCCTCTTCCTCCTCTATGATGATTCTTGCCTTGAAACTTTCGCCAGAGCCGGTCGCGGTAGTTACCGCAAACTGCAGCGTGGGCTCGAAGTCGCATCCAGTGTTATAGTCGACGTCGGCGTTCGAGAGTGGCGCCCAGCCCCCCTGAACCTCTATATCCCGAAACGATACCATGCCATAGGACAGGGTGCTCTGTCGTTCGACCCTGATCTTGTAGGTCGTGTCTTTCTGCAGCATCACGCTTGCCGTCTTGATCGTGAAAGGGTCCGCCTCGACCTCGATCTCGGTGACGCCGATAGCTATTTCGTGGGGCCCGTCGACCGGAGCAAGCGTTAACTGGCGCCCGCAATCCTTGATCGACCCGTCGATGAAGCTTTCGCCAAAGCGATGGAGCATTTCACCCATATTTGCCCAATTCGCCAATGCCTGTTCCTGCGACAAGCCCGATCCGCGCCCTGGCATCGCCCTCAGAAAACGCATCAATTCCGGAACATTGAAAAATCCTTCATCATCCATATCGGTAAAAAAGATACCGCTCGGATAACCTTTCAATCCACTGCGCAGCGTCTGCTCGTAAAGCTTTGTGTCAGGAAGAAAACTTCGCGCGTAATTCCCGTCCATGTTGCCGCACTCGAACACCACATCCCCGAAATAGGTTGCCGTGGCCTCTATCCACCAATCCGAACCGTCTGCCACGGTCTGGGCTCGGAATTTCGCGAACTGGATGCAATGCATGATTTCATGCGCCACCGTTTCGCCAATATCGTCTTCCGACCGGCCGGTCACGCTGTTGATATAGATGGAAACCGGGCAGGCTTCCGCACGGTCGGACCCGCGTGCCACAACGTCGGCAAAGGCATCGCCCCATTCGGCAGCGTCCGCGAACTGGCTGCTGACCGTCGGCAGCAACACCGCCGTTACCGGATACAGATCCACATTGCCCTGCAAGTGCCGGAAGCTTTCCTCCATGGCCTTGAAGATGATCTCCGGCGTATGCGCCGGCGCTTCAGGGTGTGGTCCGGCAACCCACCAGGACGGAATGTAAAGCCGGATCGGCATGCTGAACTGAAATCGCCGGCTTTGGGGTTCCGGGATATATTCGACGCAAGGGAAGCTGCCGTCGCCGCCCGTTTCCCCCCACTGGCTCAGCGGGAAACTCCACAACGTCCTGCAGTCGATCGTCCCGGGCGGTTCGATGGCCGGCGCGCCCGTACCCTGCGCCAGGGCCGAACCGGCGATCAGGACCGGCAATGTGGCAACCAGGCACGCAGTTAACGCCAACCTGCGCAAAATCGCGCCATAAACCGGCATCCTACACTTTGACATCATCGTCCCTTCCCCCCAATTCCCATGTCCATTCCCAGGTCGATACGCCCTGCATTCCATTACGTCGCATTGCCTCACTTCTCTTCACACTGCTCGCCGGGGCGGCGGTAGGTCCAGTAGGCGCGGTAGCCCACGGCCTGTTTCTCGAACCGCAACTCCGTCGGGCTGCAGGTATAGCTGGCCTTGCCGCTGCGAATATGGTCGTAGAAATTGGTTTCCATCGGCGGCGCGCTGAAGGCCTTTCCCTTGGCGAACACCGTCAGGATTTCCGGGCCACGGTCGCTAAGCACGCAGATGTCCATCCGCCCCTCGCGCCCATGCCAGTATCCGACGCCGGGCCCGACAGCTTGCGTCTTCACCGCTTTACCATCGCCTTTTTGCGTGATCAGCGATGTCTCGCTGGCGTTATGCGCCAGCCTGCCATCGGGAAGGAAAGTCAGATACCGGGGCGCCTTTGTTTCGACGCGGATATCCGCGCCGTGCTGCCCCTCGGGCCCCTGGCGGCGCATATCCGCCTCGAACTCCCGCGCACCCTTGACCAGTTCCCAGGTGCCGACCAGGCAACTGTCGACAAGACCCGCCAACTGCTTCTTCTTGACCGCAAGGCAGCTACGGCAATCGTTCCGTAAATTCCGGTCGGCGGTACCGCTGCAGATCGACTCCACCGTCTTGTCCGACGCCATGTCGCGCGGCTTATCGTCTTCCTCGTTCTCTTCACCCTCAAAGGACAGGGTAGCGTTGAAGCTGCTGTCGGCAACGCCCACCGCCGTGGCGATCAGATAATATAAGGGCTCGGCATCGCAATCCTTCGGCGTCCGGATCTCGGTGAAATTATCCGTCCAGCCTTTCACGTCGTCGGAAGGACGTATGGCCAGCATGCCATCGGCGCCCTGTGTTTCCACCTTGATCCGATAGATCATATTGCGACGCAGTTTTATCTGGACCCGACCGATGGTGAAGGGATCCGCCTCGACGGTCACGTCTCCGCGCTCACCAATCTCTTTCAGCTCACCATAATCCGGTTCCACCGGCAACACGCTGCGGCAGTCATAGACATTCTGATCGATAAAGCTGCGTCCGAAATTATGGAAGGTCTTCTCGATGCCCGACACCGACATCAGCGCCGACCGCTGGCCCGCCTCGCCCCGCGCGGATGGCGCGTTTCCGATCATGTCGATGATGCCCTGCCCGCCAGTACCATTGCCCTGGGTAGCCAGGAAATACATGAAAGCGGAAACCGGATAGGGATATAGCTGACTGCTTCCACGCTTGGTGTGGCTGGTGATCGGTGAATCCGGATTATACAATGGCATGCGCAGATGTTCGCCGTTGTTGCAGGGAAAAACCTCGTGGGCGAAATATTCGGCGCCGCCTTCGATCCACCACCAGGCGTCCGGCGCGGCGGTTGTCTGTTTTGGGAACTCTTGCTGATGCAGGCAGTGGAAGCTTTCATGGGCGGTGATATGCTCTATCAGTTCCTTGGGTGCCGACAGGCTAGGCAGGTAAAAGGCAACCGTGCAGGGCGGTTTGGCCATGTAATTTATGATTGATCTAACGTCCGAGGTGGTAACCGCGAATGGCGGCGACAGCATCCCGGCCCCACCGGCCTCGCCCGACCGCAACCGATCATGGACGATCACATCCATCGCCGGCATTTCGGCGTAATCATTCAAATGCGGCACCGCCTCAAGAAGCGCCAGGGCGATGATCTTGACGACTTCGGCCGCACTCCCGGGCGCCGTCTCAAGATTGTAACCCCAGGCTGCCGGGTGATAAAGATGCACCTCGTTCGGCAGCGAGGAAAAGAGCCCGTTCCGCGAGGCGTGATATTCGTAGCAGGGAACTTCCAGGCGGCTGCTATGGCGGATCAGCCGGCCTTCGGAAAATTTCGTGCAATCGAGCGGGTTTGGCAACGCATAGGCGCCGGGTGCCGTCATTAGCGTTATCGCCGCGACCAGCAGCATCAATGCAATCGACCAACGCGAACCGTACCCCCGCTTCAGGCCTTCAGGCTTCAAGCAGTTCCGCACCCTCTTCCAATTATTTATTCGCAACATAATTCAATCCCGATGTTTATCCGGCATTATGGCGCTGTTCCGCCGGACTGGCGTCACCCACATGGGTGATGAAGCGGAAGCTTGTGGAACCCGCCTTACCCCCTCGACTATCAGCCCTGTCATGCGCTAAACAGACGGCAACCGCGCGAGCGGGAATTCCGCTGCACGCAAAGGTATGTGGATATGATTGACGAATTCCACCGCATAAAACGGCTTCCACCCTATGTGTTCGCCGAGGTCAACGCCATGAAGGCGGCGGCGCGGGCGGCCGGAGACGACATCATCGATTTCGGCATGGGCAATCCGGATTCACCGACGCCCAGGCATATCGTCGACAAGCTGTGCGAGACCGTACAGGACCCGCGCACCCACCGCTATTCGCAAAGCCGCGGCATACCGGGCCTGCGCAAGGCCCTCGCCGCCTATTACGACCGCCGCTTCAACGTCGATCTGGACCCTGAGACAGAGGCCCTTGTTACCCTGGGTTCCAAGGAGGGACTGGCAAACCTGGCCATGGCGATCACCAGCCCGGGCGACGTTGTGCTGGTGCCCAACCCCAGCTATCCGATCCATCATTTCGGCTTCATCATCGCCGGCGCGGCAATCCGGTCGCTGCCCGTCGCGGTCAGCACGCCCGAAGACCGCGAAGCCTTCATGGCCGCCCTGCACCGCGCGGTGCATCATTCCATTCCCAAACCGGAAGTGCTGGTCCTGAACTTCCCTTCCAATCCGACCGCACAGGTCGTCGATGTGGATTTCTATGAAGAAGTTGTGGGATTTTGCAAAACCAACGGCATCTATATTCTGTCGGATATTGCCTATGCGGAAATCTATTTCGACGACAATCCCCCGCCGTCGATCCTGCAGGTCCCCGCGGCGCGCGACATTGCCGTTGAATTTTCGTCGTTGAGCAAGACCTATTCCATGCCTGGCTGGCGCATCGGTTTCGCCGCAGGCAACAAACGCCTGATCGGCGCGCTGGCGCGCATCAAGTCATATCTGGACTATGGCGCCTTCACGCCGGTGCAGGTGGCGGCAACCGCCGCGCTGAACGGCCCGCAGGATTGCGTGGATGAAATCCGGGCGGTTTACAGGGAACGCCGCGACGTGCTGATCGAAGGGTTGGCGGGCGCCGGCTGGGTCGTCCCCTCGCCGCCCGCGACCATGTTCGCCTGGGCGCCGATCCCGCCCGCGTTCAAGCATCTCGGTTCGCTGGAATTTTCCAAATTATTGCTGCGCGAGGCCAAGGTAGCGGTGGCGCCGGGGCTGGGTTTCGGCGAATATGGCGACGACCATGTGCGCATCGGGCTGGTGGAAAACATTCACCGGACTCGTCAGGCCATACGCAATATCAAAAGCTTCCTGAAAGAGGGCGGCCATAACATACCGCCGGCAAAAGGAAAGACCGCCAAAGAATGACAAAGCCTCTTAAAATCGCTGTCGCCGGCCTGGGAACGGTCGGTGCCGGCACCTTGAAACTGCTGAATGAGAAAGCCGAACTTCTGACCTTGCGGGCAGGGCGGCAGCTGCAGGTTACCGCGGTTTCCGCGCGCAACCGCAATATGGACCGGGGCGTCGATATTTCCGACATCCAGTGGTTCGACGACGCGGTGGAAATGGCGCGCGGCGCCGACGCCGATGTCGTGGTGGAACTGATCGGCGGCAGCGACGGCGCGGCCAAGGCCGTTTGCGAAACGGCATTCGAAACCGGCCGGCACGTGGTAACCGCAAACAAGGCGTTGCTGGCCCATCACGGTACAACGCTGGCGACGAAAGCCGAAACCGCCAATGTATCGCTGGCTTTCGAAGCGGCGGTAGCCGGCGGCATTCCGGTCATTCGGGCACTGCGCGAAGGATTGGCCGGAAACCAGATCTCCCGACTGCACGGCATCCTGAACGGCACCTGCAACTATATCCTGACCACCATGCGCGAGACCGGCCGCGATTTCGCCGACGTCCTGGCCGAGGCGCAACAGCTTGGCTATGCCGAGGCCGACCCCGCCTTCGATATCGACGGCGTCGATGCGGCCCACAAGCTGGCCCTGCTGTCCTCCGTGG
>JAOUMF010000097.1 GCA_029881615.1 Alphaproteobacteria bacterium
CTATTCGCCCGGCGCCGGCACCGGCCGGGCAGATTCCGTATGCGGCAGCATGGTCGCCAGCACGGTGATCAACAAGGCGCCAGCGCCGAACCCCAGGAACAGATATTCGAATTCCCCGGTTGCCGCCCAGACCTTCGAAAGCAGCATGATCGCCACCGGCGCCGCGCCGAAGGCCAGCACGAACTTGATACCGAAGGCCAGCCCGTGATGGCGTTCCGGCGTGAAGCGGGCCAGCAGCATGTTTTCCGCCGGCAGCTGCGCCAGATTCATCATCACTGCCAGCATGGCGATCCCGATCAGCCCCAACCCGCCGGCCCGCGCCAGCACGGCCAGCAGCGCCATTTCAATCAACCAGGCGCTCACATAGATGTGCTTCAGCGGATAGCGGTCCGCCAGCATGCCACCGACCAACTGCGTCAGGCCACCCACCGTGTAAACCGCGGCAACCAGCAGCCCGATGCCACTGGCCCCACCTAGCAATCCACCGGCCCACTGCCCCAGATTGCCGGTCACCCAGGGGATGAAGATATCGATTACCCGAATCTCGAACAGCTTGGGCAGCGCATTCTGTGTACCGTGATAGATCAGCCCACCGGTAAACATGGCGATCAGCAGAATGATGAAAATACGGGCCGTTCCGGCGTGGCCGGCGGGGATTTTCTCGGTCCCCGCACGCGACAGTTCGCGAATGTCCCCGCGCCACATGAACCAGAGCATCGCCAACCCGGTCGCGGTAGCCACGACACCCGGCACCATGAAAGCCGCCCGCCAGCCCGACACATCAATCAGAATGCCCGCAATCAGGCCCGCGCCGGCGGAAC
Source organism: Alphaproteobacteria bacterium (assembly GCA_029881615.1). Classification (GTDB taxonomy): domain Bacteria; phylum Pseudomonadota; class Alphaproteobacteria; order UBA8366; family JADFVY01; genus JADFVY01. Next base: position 822 of record JAOUMF010000097.1, read on the forward strand.
CCAGACTGCCGAATATGCCGTTGACCGCCAGCATCTTGCCCGGGTTTCCTGCCGCGTTGCGGATCATCCAGGGAATCCCGATGGGGTGATAGATCGCGCCGAACAGACCAATGCCGGCCAGCCCGATCATCAGCGGCGGTGGCGCCGATACCAGCCCGCAAAGAATGGCGGCGGCGCCCATGCCGATAAAATAGATGACCATCATGCCCGGTACGCTCCAGACATCGCCCAACCGCCCGGCCGGCAGAGCCGCCAGCCCCACCAGCAACGAACCGAGCCACCAGAGTTCCAGCAATTCATTATAGCCAACGCCCCATTCCACTTCGAGGCGCAGCACGATCACCGCATAGAAAGCCGTGAACATATGGAAATAAAAATGGCCCAGGCTGGAAAATATCAGAGACAACCTGGCGGATAGCTGGGTCATTCGGGTAAATCCGGATTGAAATCAGGGTCGGCGACTCGGACTCTTCTTGGCGCGAGAGCAGTTCTATCCTACCATGGTCTCACGGCACAAGAAGAGGAACAGGACCGCCATGTCTGCCAAGCCTCAGCTCGCTGTCGACAACACGGGCAAAACAACGAAACAGGAACCTCGCAAGGCCGCGCGTCCGACGGCCGTGCAACTGTCATGGCTGCGCCGGGGGCTGGATCAGGCCGGCGGCAAGCTGCCGCTGTTCGACAGCGACGGCAAGCGGGTCGGCGAACGCACCGTCAAGGCCTGCATCGAACAGGGTTGGGCCGCGCCCTGGTTCGCAAACCCCATCAAACCCGACTGGCTGGTCTGCAAGCTGACCGAGGCCGGGCGCAAACTGGTGGAAACGCGAACCAGATAGGCGCGCGTTATTTCAACAGCACCTGCGCGCGCGCGGCCGCGCCATCCGCGTCGATTACCGTGATCTGAACAAATCCCTCGCCATCGGGGCGCCAATCGGCGCGCCGGCGTTGCGGGGATGCCTCAACCGGCACGCCGTTGACCAGCCAACGCAACGGCTTGCGCCCGCCATCGGCGATCAGCGGCAAGGCCGCGTAGGCACCCCCTTCGCCTGCGCGTAATTCGACGACCGCGCCGTCGGGCGGAAAGGACACCAGCAGCGGCTGGATCAACGACCGGGTAATCGCATCGGGCGCGGACTCGCCGGCGGAAATCCTGCGCAAGCCGGGCGGCAAATCGCGGTTGGCCGCCACGATCGTATCTTCCGGGCGGATCGGATTGGCCGGACGGCCGCTGTCCGGCAGTTGGCGGAATATCCTGAACAGTACCGGCGCCGCCGTCGCCCGGCCGAAGCGATCGGGGCTCGGCGTGCCGTCCGGGCGGCCAACCCATACGCCGACCGTATAGCGCGCATCGTAGCCTACCGCCCAGGCGTCGCGGTAACCATAGGACGTGCCGGTCTTGAAGGCGATGTGCCGATGATCGCGCGTCGCCAGGGGATCCACGAAATCGGTCGGCGGCGGCGCGGCCTCGAGAATGCGCGTCACATACCAGGCCGCCGCCTCGCCCAGCAACGCCACCGGCGGCCCCGCCTTGTCATCCAGCGTGAAGGCCAGCGGCCGGACCACGCCACCATTGGCCAGCCCGGCATAGAGCATCGTCAGGTCCTGCAACGTCGTGCCCAGCCCGCCCAATGCCATCGGCAGGCCCGGCTCGCCCTCGCCGCCATAATCCAGGCTGACTCCCACGCCCTGTAGACGCGCATCCAGGCGGCGGGGGCCGACATTTTCAAGCACCGTCACCGCAGGGATATTGAGCGACTGCTGCAGGGCCTCGCGGACGCTTACCTCGCCGCGATAGACTTTCAGGAAGTTTTCCGGCTGATAATTACCAAAGCGCGTCGGCATGTCCGCGATAATGGTTTCCGGGTGAATCATCAGATCGTCGAAGGCCATGCCGTAAATAAAGGGCTTCAGGGTCGAACCGGGCGAACGCACCGCGCGGATCATGTCGATCTGCCCGTAGCGGCTATCGTCGAAAAAATCCGACGAGCCCAGATAGGCCAGAACCCGGCGGGTTTCATTCTCGACCACCATGACGGCCAGGCCGGCCCCGGAGTCCAGCGACTCCTGCTCGGCCAGCGCCATATGCTCCAGCGCCCGCTGCAATTCACCATCGATCGTGCTGTGTACGATTCGCGCATCGGGGTTCGAAGCGGTCATTCGCCAGGCAAGATGGGGCGCGCCGAACGGCATCGGACGGCGACGCGATGGAATCGGATCCAGCCGCGCCTCGGCCACTTCGCCGGCGGTAAGAACGCCGCGTTCCTCCATGACGGCCAATACCTTGTTGCGGGCGGCGCGCGCACGATCTGGATAGCGGTCTGGCCGCAACGTTTCCGGCGATTGCGGCAGGGCCACCAGCAACGCGGCCTCGGACGGCGCGAGATGGCGCGGTTCCTTGCCGAACCAGGCCAGGGATGCCGCGCGAATGCCCTCCAGATTGCCGCCGTAGGGCGCCAGCGTAAGATATTGGGTGAGGATTTCGTCCTTGCCGAAACGCCGCTCAAGTTGAATGGCGCGCCACATCTGGTGCAGCTTGGCGCCGAACGTGCGTTCCTTCGGCTCCAGCAGACGCGCGGTCTGCATGGTGATGGTCGAGGCGCCGGAAACAATGCGACCATGATCGAGCAACTGCCCGAACGCGCGCCCGATGGCCAGCGGGTCGACTCCGGGATGGCTGTGGAACCGTTGATCTTCCCACGCAAGCAGCATCTTCATATAGACCGGCGCGACCGCCCCGGGATCGGCCGGAAGGCGCCAGACACCGGAATCGGTGGTAAATCCGCGCAGCAGCCTTCCGTCGGACGCCAGCACCAGCCGGGTCGAATCCTCCAGCCGCGACAGATCGGGCGGGAAGACCAGGTCGGCAAACACCGCCACCCCGGCGAGCAACATCGCGCCGCCCGCGGCCAGACGGGCTCTTCGGCCAGGCCATGCCGCCCGGGCCATCTATCTCCGCCCTATTGCGCGGGCAGGATAGTCACCTGCCCCATGCTGGTGCGCGCGAAATAGGTCGGCTGGTACATATCCTCGATATAGACCGCCGGCAGGGTAAACTTACCCGGCGACACCGCCCGTACCAGATAGGAAAACTTGAAGGTCTGGTTGCCCCAGCGATCAAGCCCGAAGGCCGCGACATAGCGATCGTCGCGCAATTCCTCATGCCGGGCCGCGGTCAAATCCCCGATCCAGCGCAGTTCCTCGCGACTGCGACCGCCTTGCAATTGATCGTTTTCCAGCTCGAACCCGGCCGGCAACAGATCGACAACCATCGCCTGCTGATCGCGCTTTGAGGTGGACTCGCCATGGATCACGGCGACCAGTGTATCGCCCTGCCTGACCCTGCTGAGAACCGCCTTCTTGCCGTCCAGCGTATAGAATGCCCGGAAAATGGCGAAACCTGCATCTTCGGCAGGCATCCGCGCGCGCGGCACGCCACTGTAGGTGACGCTCTGCCAGATCGGTTTGTCCCCGTGATTGGAAACCGAAGCACCGGCGCGCATCTCCTCTTCACTGTACCGGACATAAACCGGCTTGTTGCTTTCCGGCAGGGTACTGCCACGCACCGAAACCTTCACCGGCTCGGCATTGCCCAGTTCATGCGCGGCAAGAATCAACCAGGCTTGCTCCTGGGTGCTGAGATACCGGCTCTTGCCAATGCGATCGGCCAGCTCTTGCGCATAGCCCGGCCAGTCGCCCTCCTCGATTTTCGACAGGGTCGCCAGATAGACCGTGGCGGCCATGTCGCGCGTGCCGGTTCCGTAATCCCAGTGCCACCAATCTTTCCAGAAGCGGTCGCGCTCCCAGGATCTGATGGCGGAGGCAAAGGCGGCGCCTGCCCGCCGTTTGTCGCCGGTAAGCGCCAGGGCGGCGCCCAGTTGGGCCCGGCCAAGTGCCGTGGGAATACTCTGCAACTGCGTGTCATGGAGATAACGCAAATCCGAGTTTTTGACTTGCCCGGTGCGCGCCAGCACATAAAGCGCGTAGGCGCGAGCCGGCAGGTTGGCCCTGCTGTAGCGTGGTTCGCCGACACTGCTCTGCAGCCATTTCAAGCCGCGCTGATAGGGATATTCCGGAACCGGATATTTCAGTTCCTTGGCCTGGGTCAGGAAATCCATCACATAGGCCGAAAGCCACTCCTCGCGGTCGCTATGGGAATTCCACAGCCCGAACGAACCGTCGGAACGCTGCATGGAGAACAGGCGCCGAATGGCGTCCTGCACCCGGGCACGCAGCACGACCGTATTTTCGGAGATACCGAGCGATTCCGCGACCTCAGACACATAAAGCAGCGGCAATGCCCGGCTGGTGGTCTGTTCCGCGCAGCCATAGGGATAACGGCTCAGCGATTTAAGCAAATTTGCCAACCCCATTTCCGGCCGAGAACTTAGCGTAACCAAGGCCTCGCCCGAACCGGGGACGAAATCGTCCATGATGCTGCCGGTCAGCGTGGATCGCTGGCCGGACTGAATGCGCGAGCTGATCTGACGGGTCGTTACCGCCTGCGCGGGCCGAACCGCGATCTCCCAGTCACGCACCAGTTTCAGACCATCCGGCCCCTCGATGGAAAGGGTCAGCCCCCCGACACCGACACCGGTGCCGGTCAACGACCATGTCAGATCGCGCCTTGCGTCACGGGCCATCTGGAAAGGCTTGCCGCCGCCCTTCATGCCGACCGCGCCGGTCGCCGCGAAGGTAACGCTATACTTGCCTTCCGGCCCGTCCACATTATGGATCGATACGGTGACCCGGGCCTCGTCTTCGGGAGCCAGGAAACGGGGCAACGTAACCTGGGAAACCACCGGATCGCGCACGATCATGTTGGTCTCGGACGAGCCCACGGCCGTCTTGCTCCAGGCCACGGCCATCAGCCTCAGCTTGCCGTTGAAATCGGGCACCGCGAGTGGCACGGTCACACGCCCATCCTTGCCAACCTCGACAACACCGGAAAACAGCGAGACAGTCTTGACGCTGCTGGCATCCAGCCCGCCCAGATGGCGGCCCTCGGCCCCTTCATCGCCACCCTGCCTGATCTTGACCGGCCCGCCCTCGGCGGCGGCGATCAGATGACCATAGCCATCGCGCAAACCGACGCCCAGACGGCGTTTGCCGAAATACCAGTCGGCCGGCGCGGGCGATTTGAAGCTGGTCAGCTGCAAGATACCCACATCGACCGCGGCCAGGGTGACATACGCCTTCTCACCGGCGGCCATATTGCCGATCTTCAGGCCGACATCGATGGTCTGGCGGGGCTGAATCCGTTCCGGCGTATCGATCGCCACATCCAGCGTGCGTTTTCCATAGTCGCGGGCCAACCACGCCAGGCCGATAGCGCGGGCCGGTTGATGGGGTTTGTCAGTCTCGGCGGTGCGGAACAGGGTCGCTGTCACATAGGCGCCCGCGTCCCATTCCTCCTTGACCGGCAGTTCGACCACCAGCCCCTCGGCGGGCACGGACAGATTGAGCGTCTCGTAAACCTTGCTGCCGGCGACGGTCAGCAGCATCTCGCCCGCGAAGGGCGGCTTGATATGAACCCGCGCGCTTTCGCCAACCTGATACTTATCCTTGTCGAGCGAAAGCTGCAGCTTGTCGGGCACGTCCGACGAAGCGCTGGAAGAAAACCAGCCGAAGCGGAAACGAACGCTGGTAGCGGCCCCGGTCGCGGTATCGCTGACCTCTAGCCGGTACTGGCCCCATTTGCGGCTGAAACCGATCTTCGCGGGCTTGCCCGCGGCGACGTCCAGATCACCGGAATCGACGGAATTGGCGTCGATCGTAACCCTGTAGCGCCAGTTCCCGTCTTCGGTATACCAGTGATACCAGAGGTCTTCATAAAACAGCTCGTATTTCAGGCCCCGGGCAGCAACCTGTTGGCCGGCGCGATCCATGACGATCACATCGAAGCCGGCCTCCGTTCCCTTTTCCAGCCATTCGCTGTCGAAGCGCGGCTTGATGCCGATCATTCTGTCGCGCGAACGGACCGGCAGATCGAGGACGCGCGAAACCGCGCGCCCGCCATTTTCGGCCACCGAAACACGCAACCGGGCCTTCAGCGGCAACGAACTGTCGGGCGCCTCCGGCAATCCGAACGTCATCGCGGCCAAGCCGTTCTCGTCGGTTTTTGACGGCTCAAGCGCCTCGCGGCGCGGCCGCCACTCTTCCTGGACAAGGCCGAACCTGTAGCCTTTCATTTCGGGCCAGGGATTGTTGTCCTGCATCAGGACCATCTCGCCCTCGACCGCAAGGTCGGCACCGGGCGCGCCATAGAGGAACTGGGCATCCACGGCGACTTCG
>JAOUMF010000098.1 GCA_029881615.1 Alphaproteobacteria bacterium
GTTGCGCCAGTTCTCGCCTTCCGACTGGATCATGACGCCGGCTTTCTTGTCGGGGATCGAAACCGTGAACTGCTCGCCCTCGCGCACGGCACGCCAGAATTCGGCGTCGCTTGTCACGCCCTGCGCCTGCCCCGGCACCTCGCCGGCCTGTTGCGCTTTGGCCACGCCACCAACACCCGCAAAGTTACCAATCACGCCAATGCCGATGACAACAACCGCCATGGCTGCCATGCGGACAAAGAAATTATAAAACCCGTTTATTTTGAACATTTGCCCTCTCCGAACGAATGTAATTTTCAGGATCAGTCGCTCTGCTTACTGGCCCTGTATCGAAGGTCCGCGCGCTGCTCGTCGGTCAGGGCCTGATCCGGGTTCCCCAGATAGGTGCCTTTTTCGAAAAGCAGGGTTCTGTTTTGCTCTTCCTTGCGGCAACCGCCCATCGCGAGACCGGCCATCAACAGCCCGCCCAGCAACAATGGCAAATGCAATTTTCTCTTTCCACTCATAGCCTTTATACCCTTTCCTCTTCATGTGCTAACAACGCGGGTATAACATATCTTTCAAGGCCGTATAAATTGCCGGCCAGTGAAAACAGGGGGCGTGGCCCGAAAGCCGCGCCCCCCTCGGTTTTCCTACATAGAACCTGAATTACGGTTCTGAGTCTGGATCAGCTTCCAGATTTCATCTGATAAGCAGTTCCCCAGCCCCACGCTCCCGAACCAAACCCGCGCGCCACAACGCGCTCACGGTAGATATTCGAAACCGTATTGCCATCGCCGGCGAGCAACGCCTTGGTCGAGCACATTTCCGCACAAAGCGGCAATTTGCCCTCGGCCAGACGGTTACGACCGTATTTCTGGTACTCGGCCGCGCTCATATCTTCTTCCGGTCCGCCGTTGCAGAAGGTGCACTTGTCCATCTTGCCACGGCTTCCAAAGTTACCGGCACTCGGATACTGAGGCGCACCGAACGGGCAGGCATAGAAACAATACCCGCAGCCGATGCACAGATCCTTGGAATGCAAGACCACGCCGTCTTCGGTCGAATAGATACAGTCGACCGGACACACCGCAATGCAGGGCGCGTCCGAACAATGCATGCAGGCGACCGAAATAGAACGTTCCCCCGGTTTGCCGTCATTGATGGTGACGACGCGCCGGCGGTTTACACCCCACGGAACCTCGTGTTCGTTCTTACAAGCGGTCACACAGGCGTTGCACTCGATGCAGCGCTCGGCGTCACACAGAAACTTCATGCGTGCCATGATTTATGCCTCCTCACGCTTTCACGATGTTGCACAGGGTGACCTTGGTCTCCTGCATCTGGGTTACGATATCGTAGCCATAGGTGCCGACGGTGTTCGACGACTCACCCAGTACGATGGGATCGGCGCCGGCAGGATATTTATGACGCAAATCCTCACCTTCGAAATGACCGCCAAAATGGAACGGCATGAAGGCTACGCCTTTGCCGACACGTTCGGTGGTCATTGCCTTCACCTTGACTTTGGAGCCTTCCGGACTGTGGATCCAGACCATTTCTCCGTCACGAATGCCAAGGTCGTTGGCGTCAGCCAGGTTGATCTCGCAGAACATGTCCTGCTGCAATTCCGCCAGCCAGCGGTTGGAACGCGACTCGTCACCACCGCCCTCGTACTCCACAAGACGGCCCGACGTCAGAATCATCGGGAAATCCTTGGAGTAGTCGATATCCTGAATCGACTTGTACTTGGTCGGCAGTCGATAGGATTTACCGTCTTCGAAGGTCGGGTAATCGGCGACCAGCGCGCGATCGGGCGCATAGAGCGGTTCACGATGCAACGGCACCGGATCCGCGAAGGTCCAGACCACGGCACGGGCCTTGGCGTTGCCGAAGGGCGCGCAGCCATGCTTGATGGCAACCCGCTGAATACCGCCCGAAAGGTCGGTTTTCCAGTTAGTCTTTTCACCCGCGACCTTCGCGATGGCGGCAGCTTCGTCCGCCGTCAGGTCGCCATCCCAGCCAAGCTTCTGCAACATGGCCATGCTGAACTCGGGATAACCGTCCTGAATCTCCGATCCGACCGAATAGGAACCCTCGGCCAGAAGATTTTCGCCCTCCCGCTCTACGCCAAAGCGCGCACGGAAGTTAAGGCCACCCTCGGCCACCGGCTTCGAGGTATCATAAAGAATCGGCGTACCCGGATGCCCCATCTCGGGGGTACCCCAGCAAGGCCAGGGCAAACCGTAATATTCGCCGTCGCAAGGACCACCCACCGCTTGCAGAGTGGTCTTGTCGAAGCTGTTCTGGTTGGCCATGTGCTTCTTGATGCGCTCCGGCGACTGGCCGGTATAGCCGACGGTCCACATGCCCTTGTTGAACTCGCGGGTTACATCCTCGATTACCGGCTCGTTGTTTTCCACCTTGATGTTCTTGAACATCTCGTCGGCAAAACCGAGTTTCTGGGCGAACCGGTAAATGATCTCGTGGTCGGTCTTGGAATCCCATTTGGGTTCGATGACCTTCTCACGCCACTGCAGCGAGCGATTGGACGCGGTGACGGACCCATAGGTCTCAAACTGCGTCGTGGCCGGCAACAGATAGACACCGTCTTTCCGGTCATGCATCACCGCGGAAACAGTCGGATAAGGGTCGATCACGACAAGCATGTCGAGTTTTTCCATCGCCACCTTCATTTCCTTCAGGCGGGTCTGGGAGTTCGGCGCATGGCCATCGAACACCATCACCCGGACATTGTCCGGCTGATCCATGTTCTCCTTGTCTTCCAGCACGCCATCGATCCAGCGCGATACCGGAATTCCCGCCGACTCCATAAGTTTCTCGTCGGCGAAACGGCCCTTGATCCACTCATAGTCGACGTCCCATACACGGGCCCAATGTTTCCAGGACCCAGCCGCAAGGCCGTAATAACCCGGCAACGAGTGGCTGAGTACGCAGAAATCGGTCGCGCCCTGCACGTTGTCATGGCCGCGGAAGATATTCGCGCCGCCACCGGCAACGCCCATATTGCCCAGTGCCAGCTGCAGGACGCAGTAAGCACGGGTGTTGCTGGAGCCGTTGGTGTGCTGTGTGCCGCCCATGCACCATACGATGGTGCCGGGACGGTTATTCGCCAGCGTGCGCGCGACGCGCTTGAGCTGCGACCCCGGCACGCCGGTGACGCGCTCGGTTTCTTCCGGCGTCCATTTCGTGACTTCCGACTTGATCTGTTCCATGCCCCAGACGCGGCTGCGGATGAAATCCTTGTCTTCCCAGCCGTTCTCGAACACATGCCACAGAATGCCCCAGATCAGCGCGACGTCTGAGCCCGGACGGAACCGGACATATTCGTCGGCATGGGCCGCCGTACGGGTGAAGCGCGGATCGCAAACGATCAGCGGCGCGTTGTTCTGCTCCTTCGCCTTGAGGATATGCTGCATCGCCACCGGATGCGCCTCGGACGGGTTGGAGCCAATCAGGAACATCGCCTTCGAATTATGGATGTCGTTGAAGCTGTTGGTCATCGCGCCATAGCCCCAGGTGTTCGCGACACCCGCAACCGTGGTCGAATGACAGATACGGGCCTGATGGTCACCGTTGTTCGAGCCCCAGAACGCATAAAGCTTACGGAACAGATAGGCCTGCTCGTTGTTATGCTTCGCCGAGCCGAGCCAGTAGACCGAATCCGGCCCGGATTCTTCGCGGACTTTCAGCATCTTGTCGCCGATCTCGTTGATCGCGTCTTCCCAGCTGACCGCCTTGTATTTGCCATCCACAAGCTTCATCGGGCTGCGCAAACGGCGTTCGCCGATCGCATGCTCGCGAACCGATGCGCCCTTGGCGCAATGGGAACCAAGATTGAAGGGACTGTCGAAACCGGGCTCCTGCCCGACCCAGACGCCGTCCTGCACTTCGGCCATCACCGTACAACCCACCGAACAATGGGTGCAGATGGATTTCTTGACCTCGATGCCAGCGGCCGCCACGGCAGCTTCTGCCTTGCGCACCGTACCGCCGGTAAAGGCGCCGGCAACGGCAAGCCCACCGGCCGCCAGGCCCGAATTACGCAGGAAGGTACGGCGATCTACCGCCCCGCCCGTCACGCCGGCCAAGGCCCGCGAAATACTGGAGCTTCGTGCGAGCCCCTTTGATTTTTTCCTAAGCATTTCCTCTGTCTCCCGATTATCGGATCAACGAGCGATTTCTAGAATTTCGCCAAGTCGTAGTAGGTCTGAACATGCGCCGATTCGCGATAACCGGAGCTTTTGACATCCGCGACAGATGCAGCTTCGGCCTTGCTGGCCGTTGTAGCCACCGCCGCGACACCCGCAACGCCACCAAGGCCCGCGAATTTCAGAAGATCACGGCGCGCGACCCGCTGCTTTTCATTCTTGGTATTCATAGCCTCTACCTTTCACTGCTCAATACCCACAGCCGCCATTATCGGGATCGCCCCCCGGATCAGGCCGCCATCTCGAACGCCGTGGCCTCGATCTCCATGAAAACACGGCCGATCGCGCCCACAGGCACATACAAATTTGCTTTTTTCGCCACTTCCAGGTCGGCAAAGAACTGCCCGGCCCACGGCCCCAGATGCGCGTCGAAGAATTCACGTTGCACCGCCAGGTCCGCCGGAGCGCCAAAGTCGCCCTCTATGAGGCCTGCCATCATTTCGCATAATGACGCGATATGGTCTTCCGGTTCCTTAACACCGCCGGCGCGCGCTATACCCAGTCGCGCCATGTCGCCACGCAGGCGCGCAAGCGGCTTTTCATATACAAAGCCGGTCAGATAATAGGATCCGTAGGGCATCAATTCGCCCCGCCCTACCCCAATGAACAGATCATGATATTCATCGTCGGCGGCGGCCGGATCGGTTGATGCGGCGGCACCTGCAAGCGCGGCCAAGCCGCGCCCCAACTCACTGGAATTATCACCGGACAAACCAGCCACGCGGTCCAGGGTCTCCCTGTCCGGCAGCCTGGCCAATAGCGCCGCCAGCAGCCGATAGAGCCGCGCGCGCAAATGATCCTCTTCGGATATATCAGCCACGCTTGGCGCGGCCACCGGTTTTTCGCTCACAGCGAACCCAGCCCCCGATTATTTCCTCTAACCCCGCATACAATATGGCAAGGAATCAAGATGGTCAATGCCATAGAGTGGGAAGGCGCGGCGCGCCTGCGGGGTATTAGTATGTTATAAAACAATAATATTCCCGCAGCCAACCCACTCCCGGTGTAGGAAGCGGCCCTACCCCGCATCTCACAATCATGCTGAACGCTGTTTGGTATACAAATATCAGACGAAATCAGCCCAGGTCGGTCTCGTCATTTTTTTCAGTAGCGGCGGCGGTATCCTCATCGGGATCCTCGCCACCTTCGGCAACCCGATCCGTCTCATCGACCAAAGCTTTCCCCGCCCTGTCGCCTTCAACCAGCTCCGCATCCTCGGCAAGAGCTTCATCCGCGGGCGGCTCTTCCTTTGCGTATCCTCTACCCGCCACCCAGGCCGACTTCATCCCCTCAACCATCAACGCAGCCTGGGTATAATCCCCGCCATACTCCACCATCTCGTCGATAACATTAAAGGCCGGGTCGCTGGCCCAGAGTTGCCGCAACGCGAGCCGGCGCAACGCCGGTGACACGCCCTCCTTCATGAACCCGGTGAAATCGGATTCCGCGGTCAGCGATTCAATATCCGGCAAGGGCGGATCGACCGGCTGGTTTTCAACTGCCCCTTCGTTGCCATCCGTCAGCCCCTCCGGCTCGGACAGCGTTGGCGCCTTGCCATCATTATCTTCAATAACCGGCGCGGCGGCGCCTCGGCCTTGCTTGACCTCGGCCTTGCGGCGCGCCCAGCGGCGCAGGCCACCTTCGTCAGAACTCATGACCGTCACTCCATCCAGACCCGCGGCCATAGCGGGGTTTTTCTCCCGGACCGTCTTCCCGCTTGTCGCGCAGACGGCGCTTCTTGAAAGGTTCCTGAACATGATGCAGTTCAACGAACGCCTTCAGCCATTCCATCACTTGTTCCGGCATGGGCACGCCCTCGACGATATCCTCGCCGGCATCGGCACAGTCCTGCGCCTCGTAGGTAGAAACCGTCGCCAGAAATGGAACGACCTCATGCTCGCCATCGATATCGGCACGCAAAACAATATAAATTTGCGGCGGGTCGGCCGACAAGCAATCCAGGTAAGCCTCGGTATCGGTGCGCCAGATTTCGATATCCAGCGTTCCGGCAAGATATTGCTCCCACCCATCGCCCTGTCGCAGTAACTTCCAGGGTCCCGCGGGATCCATGGCCACCGCACCAGGCATGACAGCGACGGGCCGCCACAGATGATCCGCCCAAGGGTGATTACTGTCGCGACGCTCCACGACAATTCCTACGGTCATGGTTTCGACCCGACTGTTTTCCTGTTCGCCCAAGGCGCACCCCTTGAAAGTTTCGTTCCGGCACAGACTTTAGTCCCGCGCACCGACAAGGCAAGCGTCAATATGGCCCCGGACGGAACCGCCCCCTTGGCAGGGCGGCGCCAAACAGGTAGGGATTGCTTTCACGATGACGAACCAGCCTGGAATAGAAATGACAGACCTCTGGCCCAGTTCCGGCTACCGCCTGCTAAAGCGCGACGCGCAAGGACGCATGGGCGTAACCGACGATTTTTTGCGCGCCTATCTGCTGCGGCCCGAAATCGCGCCGGTCGAGGAATCGCTGAATGCCGAGCGCGAACTGCATGCCGAGCTGCTGACCAATCCGCGACTGGCGGTGGAACCGGCGCGCCTGGCCGCGCTGGGCGATGCGGATGCCGAGGAGAATTACCAGGTGGTCCTGGCGTTCCGCGACCGGCTGATTGCGTCTGGTTCCGCCGAGGCCTGCTATCGCGGCCTGTTCGCCGACGAAAGGCCCGCCGTGCCCGTGCCGCCCTTGTTCGTTGATCAGCTTGCCCATGTGATCATGCGCAATATTCTCGACGGCAATGACGATCCGTTCCGGGCCCGCGCCGCCGAACTGTTCTTCCGCAAGCAGACCGGCATGAACCGGGAAGGCGCCATTCTGCTGGGTGACGACGAAATCGTCGCCATGCG
>JAOUMF010000099.1 GCA_029881615.1 Alphaproteobacteria bacterium
GACCGAATCGACGCCTGCCGCGCCCAGATCCCGGGCGCCGTCGAACATGAACCAGGCAATGGATGTCGGATCGGCGGCATAGGCGTCGGGATACAATTGAACCAGCAAGGCCAGCGCGCCCGATACATGCGGGGCCGCAAAGGAAGTGCCGCTGGCGCTGGTCGTATAGGTCGCGCTGGTCGCGCCGTCCCGGGTGGTGACCACGGAAACCCCCGGCGCCACCAGGCAACTGTTCATCGCCGCGCCGCAATCGTTGGAGAAGGAAGCGATGGCGCCCGAATCGGTGACCGCGGCAACCGCGACGACCATACCTTCATAGGATGAACTGGCGGCAAGGTTGGCAGGGTAGAACGGATAGTCCAAACCGGAATTGCCCGTTGCCACAACGACAAAGGCTCCCGCGTTGGCGGCCCGTTTAATCGCGGCGTTCAGCCCGCTGTCACCGCCACCGTCGACCCCGAGACTCATATTGATCACATGGGCGAAATTGTTGGTGGCGTAATCGACCGCCTTGGCAAGGTCGGCCATGTAAAACAGGCAACCTGCATCGTCGCAGCGCGCCGCCTTGACCGCCAGGATGCTGGCGTCATAGGCGACGCCCTGGCTTCCCAGACCGTTACGTTCCGCCGCGATCACGCCGGCAACCTTGGTGCCGTGGCCCGAGCCGTCCGAGAGAGAGGCGCTGCCGGAAACGATGTCGCGACTGGCGGATGAAATATTGTTGGCCAGATCGGGGTGGTCGGCGTCGATGCCGGTGTCGATTACCGCCACATTCACCCCGGCGCCGGTGGCGCCGCGCAGATAGGCGGCTTCGGCATTGATAATATCGATGCCATCGTTTCTGGCGAATTCCGCGTCACCCTTCAGGTTCTGCGATACCCCCAGCGGCGCCGGCGCGGGCCGCGTCGACGCCGACGTGCCGGTCTCGCCCGATCCGCCCGAAAGACAGCCGGTGAGCGCAAGAGCGGAAACAGAAGAAAGAATGGCAGATAAGTAGGAATGCCGAATCCTGAATTTCGAAAACATTAATTTCTCTCAATAAATCAAAGTATGAATTATTATCTGTTACTATGGTTAATCTTGACTTAATTGGGGTTTTTTATTCCGGGAAAATAATTACAACAGTAAATGTTTTTTAATTAAATTTTATATTTTTTAGGGGTCGGGTTTCCTGCCGGTTTCGGGCAGGGGGACCAGAGCCGCCATGACGGCGGTTGCCGGCCCGCCGCCCTTGCGCGGCGCGCCGCAGGCGCTATAGTGCCGCCGATTTTTCCTTTCACTTCCATTCACGGGCGCATTGCCATGTCGGACAAGATCAAGAAAGTCGTGCTGGCCTATTCAGGCGGGCTGGATACCTCCATCATCCTGCGCTGGCTTCAGGATACCTACCGCTGCGAGGTGGTGACCTTCACCGCCGACCTGGGCCAGGGCGAAGAGCTGGAGCCCGCGCGGGCCAAGGCCGAGATGCTGGGCATCAAGGAAATCTATATCGAGGATCTGCGCGAGGAATTCGTGCGCGATTACGTGTTCCCGATGTTCCGGGCCAACGCGCTGTATGAGGGCACCTATCTGCTGGGCACCTCGATCGCGCGGCCGCTGATCGCCAAGCGCCAGATCGAGATCGCGCGCGAGACCGGGGCCGACGCGGTGTGCCACGGCGCGACCGGCAAGGGCAACGACCAGGTGCGGTTCGAGCTGGGCTATTACGCGCTGAACCCCGACATCAAGGTGATCGCGCCCTGGCGCGAATGGGACCTCAACAGCCGCACGGCCCTGATCGACTATGCCGAGAAGCACCAGATTCCGGTGCCAAAGGACAAGCGCGGCGAGGCGCCCTTTTCGGTGGACGCGAACCTGCTGCATATCTCGGCCGAGGGCAAGGTGCTGGAAGATCCGTGGGAAGAGCCGGCGGAATATGTGTTTTCGCGGTCCGTGCGGCCCGAGGACGCACCCGACGCGCCCACCTATATCGAGATCGACTATGTGAAGGGCGATCCGGTGGCGGTGGACGGCAAGAAGATGAGCCCGGCCACCCTGCTGACGCACCTGAACAAGCTGGCGGGCGAAAACGGCATCGGGCGGCTGGATCTGGTGGAAAACCGCTTTGTCGGCATGAAATCGCGCGGCGTGTATGAAACCCCGGGCGGCACTATCCTGTCGGTCGCGCACCGGGCGATGGAATCGATCACGCTGGACCGTGGGGCGATGCATCTGAAGGACGAGTTGATGCCGCGCTATGCGGAAATTCTCTATAACGGCTTCTGGTTCTCGCCCGAACGCGAGATGCTGCAGGCCCTGATCGACCAGAGCCAGGAGCGCGTGAACGGCACGGTGCGCCTCAAGCTCTACAAGGGGTCCTGCACGGTGGCGGGTCGCAAATCACCGGACAGCCTGTATTCGCTGGAACATGTGACCTTCGAGGAAGATTCGGTTTATGACCAGCATGACGCGGAAGGCTTCATCAAGCTGAACGCGCTGAGACTTCGGCTGCTGCGAAAGCGCGACGGGGAGTAATCGGCGGGGATCGACGGCGCCGGCTTTCACCGGCGCCGTTTTACTCCCGCCCAATCACATGCTGATCGAGGCGAAGACTTTCTCGACGGCCGGTTTGTATTTCGGGAAATAGTGCAGTTTGGTGCCGCTGTAGAGGATGAGGTTCAGTTCATCGTCCTTCACGGCGCCCAGGGCCATGCCCTCATATTCCAGCCCGTCTTTCTCGACCATGGTGAAGGAAAAGCGGAAACCCGGCAAACTTCCGAATTTGGCGGGTTTCAGACCGCTTGGCTTGACCTTGGCCCAGCCGCCGGCGGCCAGGGTCTCAACAAAGAACTCCTGGATTTCATTGGGCAGCATGGATTTGTGGAAGGCCGGGCTCTTGCCGTCCGGATCGGTCTGACCCGACAGGGTCTGCCCGTCGCCCACCGTATAGAACCGCAACGCCTGTAGCGCATAACCATCGATGGTCCAGCTTTCACGGGTGCTCATCATCGAGCGATTCCACTCGATTTGCGGCGTGACGCTATAGAACCCGATCTTGATCGGCTCTTGCGGCGGTGTCGCCACGATCGGCGGCACACAGGCCGTGGCCAGAAGAAGAATGGTCAGTGCAATGATTTTTCTGGTCATGACGCCCTCACTTGAGCTGGTCGATATAGGATTGAATCATGGCGCGGTCTTCCGCCTTTGGCGCGGCGGCCAGATATCGGCTGAAGGATTTGCGCGCCAGCTTGTTCTGTCTGGTTTTCCAGTAGGCCAGGCCGAGCGAACGATGGACTTCCACCGGCGCGCCCTTTGCCTTGATCGCCGAGCGATAGGCTACAATGGCCTCTTTCAGGTCACCCTCGTCGCCGCGCAGGCGATAGAGTTCGCCCTCGAAGAACTTGATATCGCCGGCAGGATGCCCGGCGGCGGCCAGGTTCGCCAGCACCACCTGCGTCCCAGCGAAATCCCGCTTGCGCATTTCGTCCTTCAGCCAGGCCCGCCGGTGCCGTTTGACCGCATTCACGTACGGCTTGTCGCCAACGATGCCCTGGCCGGCAAGGGGCGCCGCCTTGGCGTCCAGCGTCTCGACGCGCTCCTCGACCGCGGGATGCGACGAGAAGAACACCGATGGTTTGTCTTTTTCCTCGCCATCGGCGTCGCGCTCGGCCAGCAGGGCCCGCCAGGTCTTGGGCGCCTCGGCCGGGTCGTACCCCGCCTTCACCATCAGGTCGAAGCCGATATCGTCGGATTCGCGTTCGTGATCGCGCGAGAAGGCCAGGACGCTGGTCATGGCGACGATCTGCGCCAGATCGCCCATGAAGGCCATGCTGTCGGTGGTTCTGCGTATGCTGCGCCATTTCTGAACCGAATGGCGGCGGATGTAATGGGCCATCTCATGACCCAGAATATAGGCAAGCTGCGCCTCGTTCTGCGCGCGCAGCAAGGTGCCGGTCCAGACCTGCATGGTGCCGTTCGGCGCCATGGAGGCGTTGAAATGCGGGGTCTGCACGACAAACAACCGAAGATGCTGGCAATATTCCGCGCTCAGCTTGCAGGTTACCGAACGGATATAATCGTTCAGTTTCCGGTCCTCGACCACATGACCCGAGGTCTTGAGCATCTCCTCGACCTGGTCCATCTGCATCCAGAGGCCGGCCTCATCGGAATTGATGTCGGGCCGTTCGCCCGGTTTCAGGTCGGCGACGGGCGGCGGCGGAGCGACACAGGCCGCCAACAGCAAGACCGCCACCAGCGGCGCAAAATTTCTTGCCCCTATCATGAGGGGAAACCGGAGAGAAGGTTATCGACAACCTTGCGCGCGGGTTCTGCCTCGCGCACGTCCCCCGAATCGCTGTAGAGCGCGTTGAACCAGGCGATCTTGCCAGTGCGCAGATCGACCAGCGAGGCGAAACCGACACGTTCGCCGGCCTGGGTGGTGCCGCCCAGAATACGCGAGACCACGACCGCCGCCTTACGCCCGCCCGTGGCATAGCTGTCACGCAAAAAGACGTACAAAGCGAATTCCGCGTTCTGTTCGCCGCCCATCTGGCGCGCCGTCGCGCCGAGGGTCCAGTCCATCTCGCCCTTCTTGGTCGGCAGCCGGTACATCTGGCCATAATGATGGAACAGAATGGTGCCGCCAACGGTGGCATGCAGTTTTTCCAACTGCTCATCGCGACGCAAGCTAGTGCTTTTCGCGGGCTTCTTGTATGGGCGCAACGTCAGCCCCTGCTCTGCAAGCGCGGCGGTCAGCCCGTCCGTGACATGCTTGCGGGCCTGCTCGGTCCAGGCGGCCTTGGGCTCTTCAAGCCCGGCCACGGTCAACTCGGTCAGCTTGATATCCAGCGGGATCAGAACGACGCGCGCCTTCTTCGTATCCAGCTTGACGGTTTCCTGGTTGGCGGTGCCGCCGGTATAGGACTCGGTCATCGACGTCGTACAACCGCCCAGAAACAACCCGAACGCCGCAACCACCAGGAAATAATACCAACCCTTTATGTTGCCATTTCCATTGACGGCCAAACTCATCCCACACCTCCAAATACCAGTCGCATTGCAATTATCTGGAAGAGTTTATGCCGCGAATTCATTTAAGAATGGTTATTTTCCGAAAGTTGAATTTTCATTTTTGGGTTGAAAACCTTAATAATCCCGCTTCCATTTCAGACCCATTTGGCTCTTGCTTTCCGCACCCACGTCGCTTTCCAGCTTCAGGCGCGGCGTTATTTCGATTTCCACCGTAACGCCGCTTTCACCCGCGGCATTCCCTTCAACGCCGATATAGACACGATCATTGATATATTTTCCAGCCTCGGCCCCACCCGGGCCTTCCGCGCCGGCCTCGCCAAAACGCAGCACGTCGAGATTGAGCATGCCGCGCGCGAAATCCATGATCCCGCCGCCATCGCTGACGCCTGTGAGCGTGCCGACCGCTTGCGCCAGTTGCAGCGCCTCGGCGGCACTAAGGCGTCCCGTGCTCTTGTTGAACAGAACACGGGCCAGAACTTCGTCCCGCGGATATTGCGGAATCGATTCCAGGGTGACCACCGGCTTTCTTGCCGTCCCCGTTACATGAATGATCGCCGTCAGGTCCGTGGCCTCGCGTTCGGCCGACAGGTCCAGCTGGGGATCGATCTCGTCCTTGCCGGCGAAGGCGATGCTGCCTTCCCGCAGATTGAATATCTTGCCGGCGAAATCATAGCGGCCCCGCAACGGAGTGAGTTGACCCTGTATGCGCGGTGAGGACGCGGTTCCCGTAACCGTCAATGCACCGCCCCATTCCGAATCCAGCCCGCGGCCGCGAACGAAGACCCGTTTCGGCATGGCGATCGCGAGGTCGAGGTCCGTACGCGACGGCCGAACCGGCATCGGGGCCTTCACCCCGCCGGCGGAAGGCGTGCCGATTTCTTCCACCTGGATATCGACCACGCTTGCCGGAAGTCCCCCGGCCAGCATGATCTCGGCCTCTTCAACCTCCAGCTTCCCACTGATTTCGCGCCTGGCTGCGTTGCCCCGAAGCGCCAGTTGACCGCTGACGACCGCATTCAATTCGTCGCGGCGGACCAACCGGGCCTTGCGCAGGCTTGCCCGCAAATCCATGTCCACCAGATCGCCACCGCCGAAATCCACACCGCCGCTGACCGAAACTTCGCCCTCGCCGCCATCCCTGGCGACGGCCTTGTCTATTATCAGCGCCGAATCGGAAGGGCGGGCCGAGACCAGAATTTCCGAGAGGATCGTGCCGGTATCGAGATTTTCATATCGCCCATCGGATATTTCCACCTGGCCGGAAATTCGTGGATCGTCATATTTTCCTGAAAATTCCAGGGCGATATCGCCCTGGCCTTCCAGCCGGTGGCGATCCAGCCCCAACAAGGCCCAACCGGGGGCGATGGGGCCGTCATAGGTCACGCTGCCGTCTAGCGGCGCCTGCCCGTCAATCGAAATGGCCGCCGGCGCCAGGGACAGATGGACCGGCAAACCCAGCTGCGCCCGCGAGGTCACGCCGGCGAGTCCCTCGACACGGCCGCTGGCCGCCAGCCTGCCGTTCCTGAGATCGCCTTGCAGCCGCAGCGACACCCCCTCCGGCGATTCCGCGGCTTCGTCGGCGGCCAGCCTTGTGACCGACAGATCCAGCCGACCACCCGGCCGGGCAGCCGGACCATCCAGCGACGCGGCGGCATCGACGACCGCCTGATCGAACAGTGGCGGTGCGTCCGGCCAGACCGACATCAGCGGGATCGCGTCGACTTCCATCCGCGCGGAAACAACGTCGTCGCCCTGCCTGAACCGGCCGAGAATGACCCCGCCGCCAACGGCCAGATCAATATCGCCGCTGTCAATGACAGGGCTTGCCGCCACAAGCGCGGGTTTGCGCAGCCTGATCGGGACGCCCGCCAGTTTCCCGGCTAGGGTCGCGACGGAAACCGAGATACGCTCGCCGGCTGCGACCAGTTCACCGTTGGCGGCGAGGCGAAGTTCGCGGTCCCGCAAACTGCCGGACAGCTGAATCCCGTATTTCAGATTCCGCAAGGGACCATC
>JAOUMF010000100.1 GCA_029881615.1 Alphaproteobacteria bacterium
CGACGCGGTATTGGCGGTTACTTCGCTGGATATGCTGCAGCTTCATGGCGGCGAATCCCCCGAACGCGTGGCCGACCTGCGCAAGCGCACCGGCCTGAAGGTCATGAAGGTAATAAAAGTGGCCGGTCCGACCGATCTGGAAGCCGCGCCGGGCTGGTGCGATGTGGCCGACTGGCTGCTGTTTGACGCAAGGCCACCGAAGAATATGAAGAATGCCCTGCCCGGCGGCAATGCACTGGCCTTCGACTGGATGCTGCTGAAGGACAGGGAATTCTCGCGGCCCTGGATGCTGGCCGGCGGGTTGGATGCAGAGAATGTCGGCGAGGCCGTGCGCCTGTCCGGCGCCCGCTATGTCGATACGTCTTCGGGCGTTGAGGACAGTCCTGGTGTGAAGAATCCCGAGAAGATTCGCGCCTTCCTGAAGGCGGTGGCGTCGGCCGGCTAAATACCCATTATCGTGAAATAGGCGGCGTAGAAGGCACACCAGGCTGCGGCCAGCAGGCCGGTGCGGACCCGTGTCCCCGCATGTTGGGTCAACGCCGCCGAGATCGACCATGCGATAATGGTCACCAGCAGAAAACGCAGCAATCTCGCCGGGATGCTGATCGCCATAAATATCGCAAGGCCAATTCCCGCGCGGGATGCCTCGATGGCGTAAATCTTGTAGGGAATGCCTTGAAGCGGCCCCAGCATAATTGCCGATGCCCCATCTTCATCAAGCGCGGCTCTCACCTGGTCCATCAATGTCATGTCGATTGCCGGTATCCAGTTCAGCGTCGCGCGCGCGGCCTCCGGATCGCTGGCGCCCCAGCCATACATCGCCATGCCCCCCACCAGCGCGCCAGCCAGGGCAACCAGACAGGCAATCAGCGCCGGTTTAAGCCCGCGCCGCACGGCAATGGCGGTCAGCCAGATATCGGGAACAAGAAAAAACAACGTCGCCTCGGCAAAGCCCCAAAGGCCCGCGACGTACATCTTTCCGTTACTCCCAGGCCGGGAACTGGCCCTCGGTGGCCAGTTCCTTCGTGCGGCTTTCCAGTTCGCCCATGAACGAGGCGCGATCTCCATTCCAGGTCATGGCCTCACCGACGAAAACGTCGCAGAAGAACGGCACCAGCAGGAAGGTCCCGCGCGGCAGGGCCTTGCCCAGCCCATGCAGGAAGATCGGTACGATCGCCGCCTCCTCGTTTCTTTTCGCCAGATGTGCGATCCCGGTCTTGAAGCCTTCCAGATGTTCGGGATTGCCGCGTGAACCTTCGGGGAACAGGACCAGAATATCGCCGCGCGCCAACGCTTCCGTCGGTTCGGCCAATGGATCGCCGCCGCTGGCATGCACCGCCCGCTTCAGGGGGATGATGCCGATAATCCGGGTGGCGAACCACGCCATGGCGCGATTGCGCAGGAAATAATCGGCCGCGGCGACGGGCCTGATACGCGGCAGCAGGCCCAGGGGAAACAGACTCATCAGCACCAGCGTGTCCAGATGGCTGTTGTGATTGGCCACGACCACCGCCGGCCCTTTCGATGGCAACCGCTCGCGATGGCGAACATTGAGGCCCAGAACGATCAGCACCAGCGGGCGAACGATCAGCAGGAAAAACAGAAACCGCAGGAAATGATTGGGTGTTACCATCCGCCGTCCTCAATAATGCATGTAGTAGATGTAGTGGAAGAACAGCGGCGCGGTGAATGTCAGGCTGTCGATCCGATCCAGGATGCCACCATGGCCTGGAATCAGCGTACCGGAATCCTTTACGCCGAGATCCCGCTTCAGCGCCGATATGGTGACATCGCCCACGAAACCGGCAAATCCGATAATCAGGCCCGCCACCGGCGCCTCCCAGGAGACCAGAGGGGTCAGGTGCGGTGCCACCAGCCAGGCCAGCAGCGTTGTTGTGGCGATGCCCCCGACCAGCCCCTCGACGGTTTTGTTGGGGCTGACCGACGGTATCACCTTGTGGCGTCCGAACAGCTTGCCCCAGAAATATTGGGCGACATCGTTGAACTGGGTAAGGAAAATCAGAAACAGCAGCAACCCGGCGCCGCCGGCGGCCGGATTTCCTTCTTCCGGCAATGCCAGCAGGTAGGCTGCGTGACCGATGGCGAAGACCATGGTCATCAACCCCCAATGCAGGCTTCCCGCCGCCCGCAGGAATCCCTCGGTCTGGCCGGTCATGAGCATCGCTAGGGGCAGGAATAGGAACATATAGACCGGCACGAAGATGATGAACATTCCGTACCATTCGACGCCGACCCAGTAGAATTGGATGGGAATGGCCAGATAGGCCCAGAACAGCACCCGCCGGTCGGCGCGCCGCGTCGGGATCAGCGAAAAATACTCCTTCAGCGCCAGAAAACTGATGAATCCCAGAAAGGCGACCGAAACGAGGGGACTGAGAACGATAGCAACAGCCAATACCGTCACCATCACCCACCATGAGGAAATCCGCGCCTTCAATTCGCCATGGTCGCGTTCGGGTCGCGCCTTGGTCATGGCGAAAACGACGATGCTGGCGGTGACCAGAATGGCGAAGACACCGGCTATGCCCCACAGCACCGGCATTTGTGGCAGGGTCAGTGTCATTTATCGCCTCCCGCGGCTTCGGCCAGCGCGCCTCGCGCGCGATTGATTGTGGTGAAGCCCGAGAGCACCAGGGCCAGCATCAGCAGAATATCGATCCAGATCCCCGCGCCGATGCCAATGCCAAGAAGGAACGCCAGCAGTCCGAAGACAAAGGCGCGGTCGCTTTTGCCGACCGGTCCGTCATAGCGGCGAGAGGCGCCGATCTGCACGCCGACGACGCCGGTCATCTCTACCAGGATGCCAACCATGACCAGCCCGATGACCGGCCATGGCGTAATGCCCGGCACCGCCGCCAGCGGCAGATACAGCACAATGTCCGCCACCACGTCGCCCAGTTCGTTCAGGACAGCGCCAAGTCGGCTTTTCATGTCATGTTCGCGGGCCAGCATGCCGTCGATGGCGTTCAGGGCCATGCGCAGGAACAGCACGACCGGCAAGGCCAGCAATGGCCAACGCGCTTCCGGCTGCCAGAGTATTACCCCACCGCCCGCCGCCGACAGCAGCGCCGCCGCCACGGTAACCTGATTCGCGGTAACCCCGGCACGGGCAAGCGCCCCACAGACAGGCCGCAGCAAGGCCTGAAACCTCGGTTTTAAATCGTATATTGTCGCCACAATACCCTCGCTTGCCGAATGTTATCAGTACTCTCGTATAAGCTCCGAAGATTAACAATTTGAGACCCGGATGCGGCAGCTAAATGCGCCATTAAGCGGCAAAGGTGAAAATGTTGCAAAGGACGCCAACTTTCCCGCAGTGGGTGCAAGCCTGGATTAAAGGATTCGATCGCTGAAAAGGTCAATATATTCTGTGACGAGCCAATGGATTTGGTGTTTTCTTGAGCGCTTGCGGCATCGGCGTCGCTTGCTTATCTTGCATTGTCGAGTTTCCGGCGCGGTTGTCGGGTATCAAAAAAACAGGGAGGTTAAGAATGAAACCTATTAAAGCGACTATAGCGGCGATGGTGCTGACGGCGGCGGTCGCCTTGCCGGCGCACGCTGAAACTACCTTGCGCATAACTCTGCAATTGCCGCTTAAGGCCCATCTTGGTCAGAATCTTCTGATGTTCAAGAACGAGGTTGAGGCCGAGTCGAAGGGTGACATCAAGGTCGAAATTTATGATTCCGCGCAGCTCTACAAGGACAAGGAGGTGCCGCAGGCCGTCGGTTCGGGAGCCATCGAAATGGGTGTCGCCTCGTTGACCCGTTATGTTGGTGAAATTCCGGCCGTCGATATCTTTTACGTGCCCTTCATGTTCAACAGTGACGCCAAGGTTCGCGCCGCCGTCGCCCCGGGCAGCGCCGTGCGCCAGCCAATCGATGACGCGATCCTGAAGACCGGCAGCCGTGTGCTGTGGTGGCAGGCCTATGGCGGCGCCATCATGCTTTCCAAGGGCGGGCCGCTGAAAACCCCGGCCGACATCAAGGACAAGAAGGTCCGCGTCTTCGGCCGTACGCTGGGCAAGTTCATTGAGACCCTGGGCGGCGCGCCGACCCTGATTTCAGGCTCGGAACAGTATGTCGCCTATCAGCGCGGCACGGTGGATGCCGGCATGACCGGTGTATCGGGGGTCAAGTCGCGCAAGCTGTGGGAAGTAATGGATACCATCACGGTCACCAACCATGCCGACATCGAGTTCATCGTGGTGGTCAACGAGAAATTCTGGCAGGGACTGTCGAAAGATCAGCAAGCCATTGTCTCGAAGGCCGCGCGCAATGCCGAGGCGCATGTGCGGAACGAGATGGCCAATATCGAGGCTACAGCCTATGCCGCTGCAAAGGATAACGGCATGAAGGTGGTTGAGGTTTCGGACGCAGAGGTTCAGTCCTGGCGCGCCGCGACCAAGCCGGTTCTGGACAGCTATCTCGCCGAATCCGGCGCGCTGGGCCAGCAGGTATACCAGGCCGCGCAGGCCTTGAAGTAAGCCTGCAAGATCATCCGGGGGCGGCCGCGTGCCGCCCCCCTTTTTTTCCTTTTCGGGCAGGACCACTTCATGTTTCGCTTGATAGACCGTATCGGCGACTTTCTGGCGATGCTGGCCGCATGGATGTTCTTCGCCATCGGCGGCATGATTTTGTGGGAGGTCTTCTTCCGCTATGTCTTTACATCGCCCACCATCTGGGCCGAGGAACTGGCGCGCTTCTTCCAGATCTGGGCGCTTTATATCGCTGCCGCATCGGTGCTGCGCCAGGGTTCGATGATCCGCATCGGGCTGTTGATTGACAGGCTGGGGCCACGTGCGCGCGCCGCCGCGGAAATTTTCAGCCTCGCTGTTGTCGCCGCCTTCAGCGCCGTGGCCTGCTGGTATGGCGGGTGGATCGCCCTGGATTCCTTTGAAGCGGGGCGGATGACCGGGACCATGCTGAACGTTCCGCACTGGATGACCGAGATCGCGATTCCCCTGGGCTTTGCCATCTTGTTGCTGCAGGCGCTGACGCAGATCGTCCGTGCGATAAGGGGCGAACCGATCCCGGGTATGAATTCCCATGAACCCGCCATAACGGATGAAATCTGATGACGGTGATTTTCGTCCTCTCCTTGCTGCTGCTGTTGCTGTTCATCGGCGTGCCGATCGCCTTTGCGCTGGGCGGGTTGGGGCTGGGCATGCTGATCTTCGGTGGATTTTCGCCGTTGATGGCGCCGCAAGGGCTATACAGCCTGGCCGATAATTTCGTGTTGCTGGCGGTGCCGCTGTTCCTGCTGATGTCCAATATCCTGTTGAAGGGTGGCGTCGGACGTGACCTGTTCGCCGCAGTGCAGAGCTGGGTCGGTCACTGGCCCGGCGGGCTGGCCGTTGCAACGATCTTTTCCTGTGGCATCTTCGCGGCGATTTCAGGCAGTTCGGTTGCTACCGCCGCCACCATCGGCACGGTCGCAATTCCCGAGATGGAGAAGCGCGGCTATGCGCGGCGTTTCATCCTTGGCCTGCTGGCCGCCGGCGGCACGCTGGGTATCTTGATACCGCCATCGATTCCGATGATCGTCTATGGCGTTATTGCCGAGGAATCCATTGGCGCGCTGTTCCTGGCCGGAATCGGTCCGGGTTTGCTGCTGATTGCCCTGTTCGTCGGCTATTCAGTTCTCTACGCCTGGCTTGGTCCGGATTACACCCCGATGCCGCGCGCCGGCTGGGACGAACGTCGCCGCGCCAGTATCAGGGCATTGCCTACTCTCGGGCTGGCCGTGCTGATCGTTGGCGGGCTCTATGCCGGTGCTTTTACGCCCACGGAAGCCGCGGCGGTGGGTTTCGGTGGCGCGCTGATCCTGACCAGTCTGGTTTTGCGCACCATGACACGCGAAAAATTGCATGCGGCGGTCATGGATAGCATGAAGACGACGGTGACCATTCTGCTGATCCTGGCCGGGGCCAAGATTTTTGGCAAGGCGATCACGCTCTACCGCATCCCTCAGGATATTTCCGCCGCGATTGTCGCCACCTTCGACACGGCGGGCCTGTTCCTGCTGGCGGTGGCCGCGGTACTGCTGGTGATGGGGTTGGTGCTGGAAGCGCTAAGTATGCTGTTGATCATGGTGCCGGTGCTCTACCCCTCGCTTGCGGCGCTTGGCATAGATCCGATCTGGTTCGGCGTTCTTTTCGTCATTCTCATTGAATGCGCGCTCATCACCCCGCCGGTCGGCCTCAACCTTTATGTCGTACAGGCTGTTGGTAAGGCCCGGATCGGCGAGGTCGCCGCAGGCGTTTGGCCTTTTATTCTGATGATGCTGGGAACCGTGCTGGCAATTTATTTCCTGCCCGCCATCGCAATGTATATTCCTTTCAAACTGTAGGGGTGAATCTTGACCAATTACAATATGGCCGCAACGAAACTCCGGGCGCTGCTGGATAGCGGCGAGATCGTGCAGATGCCGGCGGTGTTCGACGCGCTGTCGGCCAGGCTGGTTGCCGAGGCCGGGTTCGAGGCCAGCTTCATGTCCGGTTTCGCGGTTTCGGCGGCGCGGTTGGCGCTACCCGATACCGGGCTTCTTTCCTATGGAGAAATTGTCGACCAGGGCCGCAACATCTGCGCCGCCGTCGACATCCCGGTAATAGGCGATGGCGACACGGGTTATGGCAATGCGGTGAATGTGAAACGCACGGTGCGCGGCTATGCCCAGGCCGGTTTCGCCGCGGTGATGATCGAGGACCAGCAATGGCCGAAACGCTGCGGCCACACCAAGGGCAAGGCAGTGGTGGAATTCGACGAGGCGGTGGCGCGCATCAAGGCGGCGGCCGACGCGCGCGACGAGGGCGCGGGCATCATGATTCTGGCCCGCACCGACGCCCGGGGTACCCACGGCATGGACGAGGCGCTACGCCGCGCCGAAGCCTTCAAAAAAGCGGGCGCCGACATGTTGTTTGTCGAAGCGCCGGAATCGGAAGAGGAAATGCGCCTGATTTGCCGGGAAATCCCCGGCTGGCACCTGGCCAATATGGTGGAG